>JAPLPK010000209.1 GCA_026400275.1 Burkholderiales bacterium | reverse complement strand
TGGCGCAGGAAGTCCGGCGGGTTCTGCATCACGCGCGCGGCAATGAACACGGGCAGCGCCACGATGGCACGGCGCGCCTGCCAGCGCTCCAGCGCGTGGGTGGCGGTGTTGTATGCGTCTACTTCTACGCCGTGCTTGGTCGCAGTGATGCGCACCACCACCTGGCCGGTACACAAGCGCTCGCCTAAAGGCGTGGCCAGGCGGCGTGTCAGCCAGGCATTGCCCTCGGGCCAAGTCAGCACGCTGTCACGCTCACCGCTATCCGCACCCGGCGCATGGAAGCCGTGGCGGCTGGCGAAGTAGTGGATGCCGGCCCAGGCGGATACGGTGGCCGCACCCGCGCCAAAGTCGTCGCGGCAGCAGTAGTCCAGGTACCAGCGCAGATAGCTGTCGTTCAGGCCGTTCTGCTCCAGCCATGCTGCAAAAGTGATAGCTGCCAGCGCACGTTGTACCTGCGCCAGAGGCTTGTTTGACATGGGAATGGTCCAGCGTGCCTGCCCACGCAGCTGCTCCACCAGCGCGGCCATCTTTTGGTACTGGGCCAGCGTCTCTGCACCTACGCCGGCTACCGGCAGCAGACCGTCTTGCCAGGCGCCGTGCAGGTACAGCCGCTCCTGCGGGCTGTGGCACAGATGGCGTTCCTCGTATTCCCAGCGGCCTGCCACGCGCTTGCGCAGGCCCAGCTCTTCCAGCAGGTTTTGCACATCGGGTGCGTCGTCGCCGGGTACGGGCAGGTAGTGCGCGCCCAGCGGACATGCAATACCGTTGACCGTGCCGCCCCGGCTGTTGCCGCCGGCGCTGTCTTCCAGCTCCAGCAGGGCGAAGTCTTCAACACCTTTCAAGCGCAAGGCCCGCGCCGCCGCGAGGCCGGATACGCCGCCGCCGGCGATCAGCACCTCGGTGCGGCGGGTAATGCTGGGCGTGGGGTAGCTGCGGGTGTCGCGCAGCAGGTGGCCGCGCTCGAAGTGGATACCGGTGAAACCGCCCGTGATCTCTGATGGGCTTTGGCAGCCCAGCAGGGGCAGGCTGCTGGCGGTGGCGAGAAATTGGCGGCGGTGCATGGGCAGGGCGTTGGCTCCTGAGGATGTATTTACGGATGGCTGGCCTGGTAGTTCGAAATCGCCTTGGCCAGGTCTTCGTATTCTTCGCAACTGCGGTTGCCGCAAATCTGCTCCAGCGCGGCCAGGTGCTTTTGGGCCTCAGCAGGTTGCTGGTTCATCAGATAGGCCTCGCCAATGTACTCGTGGGCACCCCGGTGTTTGGGGTTCAGCTGCAGTGCGATTTTGTAATGCTCAAAGGCCTTGGCTAGGTTCGGCGTGGGGCTCTTGCGGGCGGTGTAGCCCATCAGGTTGTGGATGTCGGCGTTGCGCGGGTCGGCGCGCACTGCTGTGTCCAGCTCGGTCTGTGCCAGGCCCCAGTTGCGCGCCTGGATGGCGGCCTGCGCGGCTTTCAGGTGGTCGTCCGAGTTGGTCTCGGACATGGTGCCCTTGGCGTGGGCTGTTCCGCAGGCGAGCAGGCTTGCGGTGAGCAGTGTGTAGATGAAGCGGCGCATATCGGACTCCTATGGGTTGCCTGAATCCCAGTTATAGACGGTTTGGCGGGCTTACGTCGCCAGCATGTCTTTCTGCACCCGCTCCAGATGCTGCCGTACATAGAAGCCCGCTGCCTCCTGGTTGCCGGTGGCAATGGCCTCGTAGATCAGCCGGTGCTCGTACACATACAGCCTGGCGCGGGCCGGGTCGTGTATGCCGTGGTCGCGCAGCCGGCGCCAGAGCGGCTCGTCCACGGCGGAGGCCACCACCTGGGCAATGGCCTGCATCACCGGGTTGCCGGTCATCAGCGCGATGCGGTGGTGGAACTGGCGGTCGGCCTCGTTCCAGTCGCGGCGCTGGGCCGGGTCGCTGAGGTCGCTGGTGCGCTCCATCAGGTCCAGCAGGCGTTCTATCTCTTCGTCGCGCCGGCCCACGGCGGCTGCAAACTGGGCGACCAGCGGCTCTATGGCCAGTCGCGCGGCCAGGGTAGACAGGGGGCTGGTGTCGGGTTGACTGGGGGGGGCCTTCAGCGCGCGCATCACTTCCAGCGCGTTGTCACGCACAAAGGAGCCGGAGTGGGGCTTGGTCTGCACCACGCCCTGGTTCACCAGCTCGCCCATGGCCTCGCGCACCGTGGCGCGGCCCACGCCCAGGGTGGTTGCCAGGTCGCGCTCGGCCGGCAGGCGCGAGCCGGGCGGGTAGCTGCCGTCCTGGATGGATTTCTTCAAGCGCTCGGCGACCAGTTCGTAGAGCTGGGGCACGCGCAGCGGCGACGCGCTGGGTTCAGTGGCGGAGAGGGCAGGGTGTTTCATAAATTGGCATAATTTTAAAACCAGTTTGGTTAAAATTAAACCAGATTGCCTTGTCCCATATCTCCTGAAAGTCCGCCATGTTGAATCTAGTCCGTAGCGTCCAGACCGTGGATGCCCATACCGGCGGCGAGCCACTGCGTATTCTGGTGTCCGGCATGCCGGCCGTGCCGGGCAACGGCATTCTGGAAAAGCGCGCTTGGCTCAAAGCCCATCGCGACGACCTGCGCCAGTTCCTGATGAACGAGCCGCGCGGCCATGCCGATATGTACGGCGCCTACCTGCTGCCGCCCACCACGGCTGGGGCCGACTTTGGCGTGATCTTCATCCACAACGAGGGCTATAGCGATATGTGCGGCCACGGCATCATCGCCCTGGGCAAGGTGCTGGTGGAGCTGGGCTATGTGGAGCGCACCAGCCCGCTGACGCGCATAGGCTTTGACGCACCGGCGGGCTTTATTGAAGCCTTTGTGGAGTGGGACGGCCAGCGTGCCGGCAAGGTCACTTTCAAGAACGTGCCTGCCTTTATTTACCTGCGCGACCTGGAGGTACAGACCCCCAGCTTTGGTACGGTGCGTGGCGACATCGTGTTTGGCGGCGCGTTTTACTACTACCTGAACGCCGAACAGGCCGGGTTGACGGTGAAGCCTGAACTGGTCCGTCAATTGATCCAGCTGGGTGCGGAAACCAAGGCCGCCGTGATGGCCAAAGTGAAGATCCAGCACCCGCTGGAGCCGGGGCTGGACCAACTCTACGGCAGCATCATCGACAGCGCACCCAATTGTGCGGGAGTGGACCAGTCCAACGTCTGCGTGTTTGCCGACCGCGAGGTGGACCGCTCGCCCACCGGTACCGGCACCTCGGGCCGGGCGGCCCAGCTGTTTCTGCGCGGCCAGCTGGCCCTGGGCGCCAACTATGTGAACGGCAGCATCGTCGGCAGCCAATTCGAGGTGAAGGTCACGCAGGCGGTGAAGGTCGGCGACTTCGACGGCGCGCTCACCGAGGTCACCGGCAGCGCCCACATCATGGGCCACCACCAGTGGGTACTGGAAGAGCTGGACCCATTCCCCACCGGCTTCTTTTTACGCTGAGGCCCACCATGCAGATTCTGAACGCCGTACAGACCGCTCAGGCCTTGCCCTACGCGCAGCTGGTGCCTGCCGTAGCCCAGGCCGCGCGCGAGCTGGCGCAGCAGAAAATCCAGGCGCCCGAACGCCTGGTCGTGCCCATGGCAGCAGGTGGCGTGCTGCTGGCCATGCCCGCCGTGGGCCACGACCTGAGCGTGACCAAGCTGGTCACCGTGCATCCGGGCAATAGTGCCCAGGGCTTACCAGTTATCCAGGGCGAGGTGGTGGTGATGGACACCGCCACCGGCCGCCGCCTGGCTTTGCTGGACGGCCCCACCGTCACTGCGCGCCGTACTGCTGCCGTCACCTTGCTGGGCATCCAGACGCTGGCACCCCACACGCCCAAGACGGCTTTGCTGATCGGCTCTGGCACCCAGGCCGCCGCACATGCGGACGCTCTGGTGGAACATCTGGGCATCGCCCAATTCTGGATCGCAGGGCGCAGCCTGGCGGCGGCACAGGCCTTCTGCGCGAAGCTACAGGCCCAGCATCCGCAGGTTGACGCTACCGCCATGCTGGTTGGCGACTTGCAAGATGCCTTGACGGCGACCGACCTGGTGCTGGCCTTGACGACATCGCGCACGCCTGTCATTCCCGCCCACATCGGCGCGCAGACCTTGGCCATCGGCGTGGGGGCGTTCAAACCGGATATGGCGGAATTTCCTGCGGCACTGCTGCACAGCCGGCAGATCGTGGTGGATGACCTGGGCGGCGCCCGGCATGAGGCCGGCGATCTGTTGCAGGCTGGCGTGGACTGGGGGCAGGTGCGGGACTTGGCGTCTGTGCTGGATACGCCACTTGCGCCCAGTGCTGTAACGCCGGTGTTCAAAACCGTGGGTCAAGCGGCCTGGGATTTGGCTGCGGCGCGGGTGGCGATGGCCAGCCTTTAGCGCGCCACTACCTTGCCCCATTCCTCTTCATAGGTGGTCACCAGCACCTGGTTCGACAGCCGGTTGACCTCAGTCGGCACGCGCGCCATGTCCAGCGGGAAGTCGAACAGTGCGGGCAGGCTGGGCGGGCTCAGGAAGCGCAGGCCGGCTGGCAGTGTGGTGGGGATGCGGTAGGGCCGGCGGCTGGCGATGATGTAACCCCATTCGCCGAAGCTGGGCACGTGGGCGTGGTAGGGCGTGGCGTGCAGGCCTACGGATTCGATGGTGGTGGCCACGGTCCAGAAACTTTTGCGCGCCACCAGGGGCGAGGTGGTCTGGATCACGGCGTAGCCGCTGGCCGACAGGCGCTGGTCCAGCACGCTGTAGAACGAGTTGGTGTAGAG
The DNA here is from genome assembly GCA_026400275.1 of Burkholderiales bacterium. Taxonomy (GTDB): domain Bacteria; phylum Pseudomonadota; class Gammaproteobacteria; order Burkholderiales; family Burkholderiaceae_C; genus Rhodoferax_B. The sequence continues at coordinate 682 of JAPLPK010000209.1, read as the reverse complement.
CTTGCCGATGGCGAAATTGGTCGGGTCGGGGAAGTCCACGATGATGACGTCGAAGGTCTCGGTGTTGGTCTGCAGCCAGTTGAATGCGTCGGTGTTGACGATGTGCAGCTTGGGCGAGAGCAGCGAGCCGCCATTGAGCTGTACCAGCGCCGGCTGGGTGGCAAACAGCGTGGTCATGGCCGGGTCCAGCTCCACCAGGGTGATGCTTTCCACGCCGGGGTACTTCAGAATTTCGCGCACCGCCATGCCGTCGCCACCGCCCAGCACGGCCACCTTTTTCGGCGCGGCGCCGCTGGCCGAGAAGGCCGACATCACCGGGTGCACCAGGGCTTCGTGGTAGCGGTATTCGTCGCGCTGGGCGAACTGCAGATTGCCGTTCAAGAACAGGCGGTAGCCGGCCTTGCCTTCGCCCGCGCTGTGCGTCACCACGATGCGCTGGTAGGGTGTGGTCTGGGCGATGACCACGCGGTCCTGGTAGAGCTTGTCTTCGGCCCAGGTGGTAATCAAGTCGGCTGCCGCCATGGCGGCGGCCAGTGCGGCCAGTGTCGCAACGCAGGCCAGGGCGTGGGCTTTGAATTGGCGCAGGTCGTGCCGGAACAGCCACAGCGCCCACAGTGCCACCGTGGCGTTCATCAGGCCGAACAGTAGGCCGGTGCGGATCAGGCCCAGGTGGGGCACCAGC
>JAPLPK010000154.1 GCA_026400275.1 Burkholderiales bacterium | reverse complement strand
CACCAGCCAGGGAGTTGGCCACAGCCATGCCCAGGTCGTTGTGGCAATGCACAGACCAGATCGCCTTGTCGCTGTTCGGAATACGTTCGCGCAGGGTTTTGATGAAGTTGCCGTACAGTTCGGGAATGGCATAGCCCACGGTGTCAGGCACGTTGATGGTGGTGGCGCCCTCGTGGATCACCGCCTCCAGCACGCGGCACAAGAAGTCCACATCGCTGCGGTAGCCGTCTTCGGGGCTGAATTCCACGTCAGCCACCAGGTTGCGCGCAAAGCGCACGGACTGCTTGGCCTGCTCGAACACTTGGTCGGGCGTCATACGCAGCTTTTTCTCCATGTGCAGCGGCGACGTGGCGATGAAGGTGTGGATGCGGGCGTTGGCCGCGTCCTTCAGGGCTTCGGCGGCACGCGAAATATCGCGGTCGTTGGCGCGCGACAGGCCGCAGATGGTGGCATCCTTGATGGCGCGGGCGATCGCCTGCACGCATTCGAAGTCGCCCGCAGAGCTGGCGGGAAAACCGGCTTCAATCACGTCTACCTTGAGGCGCTCCAATTGGCGGGCAATGCGCAGCTTCTCGTCACGCGTCATGGACGCGCCGGGAGATTGCTCGCCGTCACGCAAGGTGGTGTCAAAAATGATGAGTTTGTCGGTCATGGCTGGCTCCTGTGGGGTGTCGTTCTTTAAACGGATGCGGATTCGGTCAACTGGGTATTTTCGCGCTTTTGGATGCGCTGCAACCCACTCACGATGGCCTTGAGCGAAGCCGACACGATATTCGCGTCCATGCCCACGCCAAACACCGTGTGCTGCTCATTGATCCGCAATTCCAGATACGCCACGGCCTGGGCCTGGGCACCGGAGCCCAACGCGTGCTCGTGGTAGTCCAGCACCCGCACCTGGGTGGCAGAAGTGGCATTCCAGTGGGTCACAAAGGCATCGATCGGCCCTACGCCCTGCCCGCCCGTTGGCAATGGTGGCGTGGCGATGCTGGCCAGGCCGTATTCACGGTCAAACAGATTCCACAGGTCCTGCGCCGTCAGCTCCTTGTTCGCGCCGTCCATCACGGCCTGCACGATCTGGCTGAACTCGATCTGCAAGCGGCGTGGCAATTCCAGCCCGTATTCGGTTTCCAGCAAATACGCCATGCCGCCCTTGCCGGACTGGCTGTTGACGCGGATCACCGCCTCGTAGCTGCGGCCCAGGTCTTTAGGGTCGATCGGCAAGTAGGGAATGGCCCATACCGCATCTTCGGTGTGCAGGGCAAAGGCCTTCTTGATGGCGTCCTGGTGGGTACCAGAGAAAGATGTGTACACCAGCTCGCCCACATAAGGATGGCGCGGATGCACCGGCAACTGGTTGCAATGCTCCACCATGCGGCGGACATCGTCGATCTGCGAAAAATCCAGGTTCGGCGGCACGCCCTGGGTGTAAAGGTTCAGTGCAATATTCACGATGTCCACATTGCCGGTGCGCTCGCCATTGCCGAACAAGCAGCCTTCCACCCGCTGGGCGCCGGCCATCATGGCCAGTTCGGCCGCCGCCACGCCGGTGCCACGGTCGTTGTGCGGGTGCACCGACAAGACAATGCTGTCGCGCCGCGCCAAATTGCGGTCCATCCACTCGATCATGTCGGCGAATACGTTGGGCGTGGAATGCTCTACTGTGGTCGGCAGGTTGATGATGCAGGGCTGGGCCGGCGTTGGCTGCCAGACATCGGTGACCGCATCAATGACGCGCTTGGAAAAGGCCAGCTCGGTACCTGAGAAATGTTCGGGCGAATACTGAAAGGTCCAGGCCGTTGCCAGCTGCTGGCGCGCCAGATCCTGGATCAGGCGGGCGTGGCTGGTGGCCAATTCGACGATCTGGTCCTCGTCCATGCCCAGCACCACGCGGCGCATCAAGGGCGAGGTGGCGTTGTACATGTGGACGATGGCGCGCTTGGCGCCCACCAGTGCTTCCATGGTGCGGCGAATCAAGGGCTCCTTAGCCGGAGTCATGACCTGGATGGTCACGTCGTCGGGCACCATGTTGTCGTCGATCAGGCGGCGCACAAAGTCAAACTCGATCTGCGACGCGGCGGGAAAGCCGACTTCGATTTCCTTAAAACCTATTTCCAGCAAATGCTTGTACATGCGCAGCTTGCGTTCCATGTCCATGGGCTCGATCAGCGCCTGGTTGCCGTCGCGCAGATCGGTACTGAGCCAGATCGGGGCTTGCGTCAGCTGCACATTGGGCCAGGTACGGTCAGCCAAACGAATGGGTTGGAACGCTGGATATTTGCTGGCAGGTTGCTTCAACATGAGTGATCCTAAAGTAGCTAGTAATTGCCCACCCTTGCGACATGCACTCCGGCCTGCGCCAGGGATACCATGGAACCGGCTTTGCCGGGCCATCGGTATCGCCCCCTGCAAGGGGGTTGGCGAAGACACGAAGTGCGTAGCCTGGGGGTGAACCAGTCCTCCCAGCAACCCAATGAAAAACGGCCCGTTGCTGGTGCATACGGGCCGTTATGACTGGATTTGCGCGCGCGCTACCGTCTCCGCCCGTAGGGGATCAGTAGTAGCGCTAGCGAAAATTTGTTCATAGTTGCGGATTCTAGCGGTTTTTTATTTGTGCAGGCCGCGCTCGTCGGGTTCGTCCTTCGAGGTACTGATCACACTGGTCTGCACGCCCTTGAAACGGCGCCATGCGTACACTCCGTAGCCGCTAAAGCCATAGATCACAAACGCGCCAAACAACACGATGGGCGGGTGGATGGTGATGACAGCAATGCCCAGCGCGATCAACACGATCACCACAAACGGCACGCTTTTCTTCATCTGGATGTCTTTGAAGCTATAGAACGGCGCATTGGTCACCATGCTCAAACCGGCGTACAGGGCCAGCGCAAACATTACCCACGAGACGTTCGCAGGCGGCACATCCAGGTCGTTCATCAGCCAGATAAATCCGGCAATCAGCGCGGCGGCGGCAGGCGATGGCAGGCCCTGGAAATAGCGCTTATCAACCACGGTGGTATTCACATTGAAGCGGGCCAGTCGCAGAGCCGCGCAGGCGCAATGCACAAACGCGGCGATCCAGCCCCAACGGCCCAGGTCTTTCAGCGTCCACATGTAGGCAATCAACGCCGGAGCCGCGCCAAACGACACCATGTCCGACAACGAGTCCATCTGCTCGCCAAAGGCGCTCTGGGTGTTCGTCATGCGCGCCACGCGGCCGTCCAGGCTGTCCAGTACCATGGCGCAGAACACTCCCACGGCGGCCTGATCGAAGCGACCATCCACCGCCATCACGATGGCATAGAAGCCGCCGAACAAGGCGGCTAGCGTGAACAGGTTGGGTAGGATGTAGATGCCCTTGCGGCGCTTGCGCACCAGGACGGGCGCGCCCTGAACCCGGTCGGAGTCGTTGCCGTTATGCATGGCGAGAGCCTGACAATTGAATAGAAAACAAAAGAAACGCGGCACACGCCCAAGGCGCAAGCGGTATGAAACAGAGGGACCGCAGTGTAAGCCAGCCAAGCCCCGAAAACCGCGCCTTGGGTCTATGCAAATTCAGCCACGCACAAACATGGTCACCAGTGGCTCGTCGCCGACTTGCTGGCTCCAATGGCCGTGGATGGCGGGGTCGAACGTGGCGCCCTCGGGCAACACATCAGCCGAATAAAAATGCTCCCCCGCCTTGAAGATGCGCGACACGCCACCCTGCAGGCCAATTTCCATCTGCCCGCCCAAAATCAGCACCCACTGCGGCGCGCCCGTACAGTGGAAGCTGCTGCGAAACCCGACTGGGCTTTGCCGTAGTTGGTAGCCGCTGCCAGGCATGAAGGGCGACAGCTGCGAGCTGGGCGTGCCTTCGGTCAGCTCGATCGCCTCGTCACGGAAGCGCGCACGGCCATCGGTGTCGGTGAACAGCACTACTTTGGTAAATACGGTCATGGCAAATTCCTTCGGATTCTTAGTGCTGGAATCATAAATTGCGTTTACCTGGCGCTACGCGATATGCGGCCTGGGGCTGTTCCATAATCTCACCCCATGAATCCCTTGCTTTCCAAACTCCAGCCCTACCCCTTCGAGCGGCTGAAGCAGCTTTTTGCATCTGTCACACCCAACCCCGATTTCCGCCCTATCAGCCTGGGCATTGGCGAGCCCAAGCATGCCACGCCCCACTTCATTGAAGAGGCCCTGGTGTCCGGCCTGCCCGGCTTGGCCGGCTACCCCGCAACCGGTGGTGAGCCCCGTCTGCGTGAAGCCTTTTGCGGATGGGTACAGCGCCGCTACGACCTGAAGCTGAACCCGGCCACTCAAGTGCTGCCGGTGAACGGCTCGCGCGAAGCACTATTTGCCTTTGCACAGACCGTGATCGACCCGACCCAGACAGGTGCCACCGTGGTCTGCCCGAATCCGTTCTACCAAATCTACGAGGGTGCGGCCCTGCTGGGTGGCGCAACGCCCTACTACGCGCCCAGCGACCCGAAGCGCAACTACGCGGTGGATTGGGACAGCGTGCCGGCCGAGGTCTGGGCCAAAACCCAGCTGCTGTTCGTCTGCTCGCCCGGCAACCCCACTGGCGCGGTGATGCCGCTGGACGAATGGAAAAAGCTGTTTGCGCTGAGCGACCGCTACGGCTTTGTGATCGCCTCCGACGAGTGCTATAGCGAGATTTACTTCCGCGACGAAGCGCCGCTGGGCGGCCTGGAAGCGGCCGCCAAACTAGGCCGCAGCGACTTCAAAAACCTTATCGCCTTCACCAGCCTGTCCAAACGCAGCAATGTGCCCGGTTTGCGCAGCGGCTTTGTGATGGGCGACGCCGACTTGATCAAACCCTTTTTGCTCTACCGCACCTACCACGGCAGCGCCATGGGCCCCGTGGTACAGGCCGCCAGTGTGGCCGCCTGGAACGACGAGCAGCATGTGGTGGAAAACCGCGCGCTGTACCGCAGCAAGTTCGCCCAGGTCACGCCCATCCTGTCCGAAGTGATGGACGTGGCCCTGCCTGACGCTGGTTTTTACCTCTGGGCCCAGGTGCCTGGCCCGGCAATCGTGGACGGCCTGGACAGCGATGTGGCCTTCGCCCGCGACCTGCTGGCTGCCTACAATGTCACGGTGTTACCCGGCAGCTATCTGGCCCGAGAAATCAACGGCCAGAACCCTGGCCGCCAGCGCATCCGCATGGCCCTGGTGGCCGAGACGACTGAGTGCGTCGAGGCTGCCACCCGTATCCGCCAATTCATCCAATCCAAAAACTGAAGCAGAGAACGCTATGACCCAACAACTCCAAGCCACCATCGACGCCGCGTGGGAAGACCGCGCCAACCTGTCGCCCACCGCCGCATCCGCTGAAGTGCGTGACGCCGTCGCCCACGTCATCAACGAGCTGAACAACGGCCAATTGCGCGTCGCCACCCGCGAAGGCGTGGGCCAATGGACCGTGCACCAGTGGATCAAGAAGGCCGTGCTGCTGTCCTTCCGGCTGAAGGACAACGAAATCGTCAAGGCCGGCGACCTGGGCTTCTACGACAAGGTGCCCACCAAGTTCGCCCACCTCAGCGCCGACGAAATGAAGGCCACCGGCGTGCGCGTTGTGCCTCCGGCCGTGGCTCGCCATGGCAGCTACATCGCCAAGGGCGCGGTGCTGATGCCTTCCTACGTGAACATCGGTGCCTACGTGGGCGAGAACACCATGGTCGACACCTGGGCCACCGTCGGTTCTTGCGCACAGATCGGCAAGAACGTGCATTTGAGCGGCGGCGTCGGCATCGGTGGCGTACTGGAACCCCTGCAAGCCGGCCCGACCATCATCGAAGACAACTGCTTTGTGGGCGCTCGCTCGGAAGTGGTTGAAGGCGTTATCGTGGAAGAAAACTCCGTTATCTCCATGGGTGTGTACATCGGCCAAAGCACGCCCATCTACGACCGCTCCACCGACACCGTCAGCTACGGCCGCATCCCGTCCGGCTCGGTGGTCATCAGCGGCACCCTGCCTAAGGATGGCGGCAAGTACAGCCTGTACGCGGCCATCATCGTCAAGCGCGTGGATGCACAAACCCGCTCCAAGACCAGCCTGAACGACCTGCTGCGCGACTAAGCTGCGCCAACGCGCCGCGGGCCACGCACTGCCATTGTTTCGACACCGAGGTACGCCATGAGCAATATGGAACGCATTCTGCGTTTGATGCAGGAAAAAAATGCCTCGGATGTGTATCTGTCGGCCAATGCGCCGGCCATGATACGTATCAACGGGCAATGCGTGCCCATCAACGGCCAGGTGCTGCAGTTCGACACACCGCGCAATCTGCTGGCCGAAGTCACCACCGTGGAGCAGATGCGCGAGCTGTCTGCCACCGGTGAGCTGAATGTCTCGGTCTCCATGGCCGGTGTGGGGCGCTTCCGCGTCAGCGCCATGCGCCAGCGCGGCAGCTACTCGGTGGTGGTGCGCTACATCAACATCGAAGTTCCGCAGCTGGCGTCACTGAATGTGCCCGCTGTGCTGGGCGACCTGGTGATGGAAAAGCGCGGCCTGATCCTGATGGTGGGTTCTACCGGCGCCGGTAAAACCACCACCCAGGCGGCGATGATCGAGCACCGCAACCAGCGCGCCAGCGGCCACATACTGACCATCGAAGACCCGATCGAATTTCTGTTCAAGAACAACCGCTCGGTCATCAACCAGCGCGAGATCGGCTCCGACACCGCGTCCCTGGCCATCGCCCTGAAGAATGCTCTGCGCCAGGCGCCTGACGTGATTCTGATCGGCGAAATCCGCGACCGTGAAACCATGACGGCGGCCCTGGCCTACGCCCAGACCGGCCACCTCTGCATGGCGACACTGCACGCTAACAACAGCTACCAGGCGCTGAACCGTATTCTGAACTTCTACCCCGTGGAAGTGCGCGCCACCATGCTGGCGGACCTGTCTTCGGCGCTGAAGGCCATCGTCTCGCAGCGCCTGCTGCGCACCCCCAAGGGCGCGCGCGTGCCGGCGGTGGAAGTGATGCTGAACAGCCTGCTGGTGGCCGACATGATCTCCAAGGGGGACATCGGCGGCGTGAAAGAAGCCATGGAGAAATCCATTGCCGAAGGCTCGCAAACCTTTGAAGCCGACATTGCCCGCCTGATCACCACCGGCGTCATCGACCGAGCCGAGGGCCTGGCCCACGCCGACTCGGCCACCAACCTGATGTGGCGCCTGCAAAACGACTTTACCCGGGGCTCCACCGCACCTGCGGCGGCGCCCGAGGTGCCCGACGACGAACCCTCCTTTACCGAATTCACCCTCGACGTGAAGACCTGATGTCCCATACCTTGTACCTGGCAGAGCAACTGATCGCCCTGCCCTCCGTCACGCCGCTGGACGCGCAGTGCCAAGACCTGATCTCCCAACGCCTTGCGCCCCTCGGTTTCACTTTTGAGACGATCGTGAGCGGGCCCGACGATTTCCGCGTCACCAACCTGTGGGCGGTACGCAAAAGCACCTTCAAGGGTTTTAGCCCTTCAGCGCAGGTAATACCTGCGCCAGCAGCTCCCAAATTAATAGCATTCGCCGGCCATACCGACGTTGTGCCCACCGGCCCACTAACGCAGTGGAGCAGCCCGCCCTTCAGCCCCACGCACCGCGATGGCAAGCTGTTTGGCCGTGGTGCCAGCGACATGAAGACCTCCATCGCCGCCTTCGTGGTCGCTGTGGAAGAGTACCTCGCTGCCCAGCCCGACACCCCGCTGTCCATCGCCCTGCTGCTGACCAGCGACGAAGAAGGCCCGTCGGTGGACGGCACGGTGGTGGTCTGCAAGCTGCTGAAAGAACGCGGCGAAACCATCGACTACTGCATCGTCGGCGAGCCCACTTCGGTGGAACGCACCGGCGATATGGTGAAGAACGGCCGGCGCGGCTCCATGAGCGGCAAGCTCACCATCCGTGGCGTGCAAGGCCACATCGCCTACCCGCAGCTGGCCAAGAACCCCATCCACATGGCCATGCCGGCGCTGGCCGAGTTGGTTGCCATCGAATGGGACGCGGGCAACGCCTACTTCCAGCCCACCAGCTGGCAGATGAGCAATATCCACGCGGGCACGGGTGCCAACAACGTCATTCCCGGCACCGTGGTGGTGGACTTCAACTTCCGCTTCTGCACCGAATCCACACCCGACGGCCTGCAAGCCCGCGTGCACGAGGTGCTAGACCGCCACGGCCTGAGCTACGACATCGCCTGGACCGTTGGCGGCCTGCCCTTCCTAACCACGCCTGGCACCCTGGTAGAGGCGCTGCGCAACGCCATCCGTGCCGAGACCGGGCTGGAGACCGAGCTATCCACCACCGGCGGTACCAGCGATGCGCGTTTCATCGCCCAGATCTGCGCCCAGGTGGTGGAGTGCGGCCCGCCCAACGCCACCATCCACAAGATCGACGAGCACATCGTGGTGGCCGACATCGAGCCGCTGAAGAACATCTACCGGCGCACGCTGGAAAACCTGGCCGCAAATCCATGACCGTCATCCAACTGATAGAGCAATCCGCCGCCCAGCTCACCGCTGCCGGCGTGTCCTTCGGCCACGGCACTGCCAACGCCTTTGACGAAGCCGCCTGGCTGGTCATGTGGCGCCTGGGCCTGCCACTGGACGATCTGGATTCTGTGGCAGATCAGCCTGTAGCGCAGGAACAGCTTGCGCAGGTAGCTACACTTTTGGAAGCACGCATTCAAACCCGCAAGCCTGCCGCCTACCTCACACAAGAGGCCTGGCTACAGGGCGTGCCGTTTTATGTAGACGAGCGCGCCATCGTGCCGCGCAGCTTCATTGCCGAGCTGTTGATCGACGGCGGCATCGACTACTGGCTGCACGAGCACACCCACGCGGTGCTGGACCTGTGCACCGGCAATGGCAGCCTGGCTGTTCTGGCCGCCATGGTCTACCCCGATGTGCAGGTCACCGGCGCCGACATCAGCCCCGACGCCCTGGCGGTGGCCCGCGTCAATGTGGACAAACACCAGTTGCAAAGCCGCATCCAGCTGGTCGAGTCCGACGGCCTGGCCCAGCTGGCCGGCCCGTTCGACCTGATCGTCTGCAACCCCCCCTACGTCAACAGCCAAAGCATGGCCGCACTACCGGCCGAATACCAGGCCGAGCCGGTGCTGGCCCTGGCCGGTGGCACCGACGGCATGGACTTCATCCGTACGCTGCTAAAGGATGCCGCCGCCAAGATGGCAGCCGACGCCGTGCTGGTGCTGGAGATCGGCAACGAGCGCGAATACTTCGAGGCCGCGTTCCCGGCACTCGAAGTGGTCTGGCTGGAAACCAGCGCTGGCGAGGACCAGGTCTTGCTGGTGACACGCGAGGCGCTGGACGCCCTTTAAGCCCGAATCATCCGATCACTTCCGGCCACTCGGTGTGGAAGAACTGGCCCTCGGGCTTGTCGGTGCGCTCGTAGGTGTGGGCGCCGAAGAAGTCGCGCTGGGCCTGCAGCAGATTCGCAGAAAGTCGCTCTGAACGGTAGCTGTCGTAGTAGGACAGCGAGGCACTGAAAGCCGGCACCGGAATGCCGTTGCTGACGGCCAGCGCCACCACTTCACGCCAGTTTTGTTGCGTGTGATTGAGCAAGTCCTTGAAAAACGGCGCCAGCATCAGATTCACCAGCGCCGGGTCGGTGCGGTAGGCATCGGTGATGTGGTTCAGGAAACGTGCACGGATGATGCAGCCGCCGCGCCAGATCGACGCGATGCCGCCAAAGTCCAGGCCCCACTGCTTCTTCTCGCCCATGGTCTTGATCAAATCGAAGCCCTGGGTATAGCTGATCACCTTGGAGGCGTACAGCGCGTCGTGCACCTTCGCCACCAGGTCTTTCTTGGCGGCGCTAAGGTCGGCTACCGGACCCTGTAGCTGCTTGCTGGCGACCACGCGCTGCTTCTTCTGCGACGACAAAACACGGGCTTCGACGGCGGCGTTGATGGTGCTGATGACCACGGCGTTCTCGGCGGCGTTCAACAACGTCCACTGGCCCGTGCCCTTCTGGCCGGCCTTGTCGAGTATCAACTCCACCAGCGGCTGGCCAGTTTCCGGGTCTTTTTGCTCCAGCGCCTTGCCGGTGATCTGGATCAGGTAGCTCTGCAGATCGCCTTCGTTCCACTCGTTAAAGATGGCGGCCATCTCGTCGTTCGTGAAGCCGGCGGCCTTGAACAGGCTATAGGCCTCGCAGATCAACTGCATATCGCCGTATTCGATGCCGTTGTGGATCATCTTCACATAGTGGCCGGCACCGCCGGGGCCGATGTGGATCACGCAGGGCTGGCCGTCCACCTTGGCGGCGATGCTCTCGAAAATCGGCTTCATCACCTCCCAGGTGGAGGCCGGGCCGCCGGGCATGATGGCCGGACCTTTGCGCGCACCCTCTTCGCCGCCGGACACGCCGGCGCCGATAAAGCGCAGGCCTTTGCCGGCCAGGTAGGCGTCGCGGCGCTCGGTGTCGGTGTAGAGGCTATTGCCGCCGTCGATGATGATGTCGTCCTTGTCCAGCAGGGGAATCAGTTGCTCGATAACCTGGTCCACCGGCGCGCCGGCCTTGACCATGATCTGGATCTTGCGCGGCAGCGCCAGGCTTTGTACAAAAGCCTCCAGCGTGTCGCAGCCGACCAGCTGTTTGCCGGGGTTGGCCGCAACGAATTCGTCGGTCTTGTCGGTGGTGCGGTTGTAGACGCTGACCTGGAAGCCACGGCTCTCCACGTTCAATACCAGGTTCTGGCCCATCACGGCCAACCCAATCAATCCAAAATCACTTTTCTTGCTGCTCATAAACACTTTCTTGGGATAGCGCTGTCACTAGACAGCGCGGAATATCACCCGGCATTTTTACAGACCCGCAGCCCGGCTGCAGCCCGCTCCTGTAAAATTCAGGAAAATGACCGGTGACGCTTGTTCCAATTGCGCATAGCGCTATTGATTGAATAGCAGAGACAAAACCCTCCTCTTCGCGCAGAAATGCAGTGGGGCGGACTGCACCAGTACCAGGGCGGAGCCGCCTAAAATCCCCGTATGCCGTCCGCCGCAAACCCTTGCGGCAGTCCAGGCCACCTCTCTTATCTTCCGGCCGCCAACGGCAGCCACATTGCCATGATCACCCTTAAAAATGTAGTTCTGCGCCGCAGCGCCAAAGTTCTGCTCGACAGCGCCAACGTCACCATCAACCCGGGTGAAAAAGTCGGCCTCGTCGGCCGCAACGGCGCGGGCAAATCCACGCTGTTTGCATTGCTCAACGGCACGCTGCACGAAGATGGCGGCGACTTCAATGTGCCGGCCCAATGGCGCCTGGCCCAGGTGGCCCAGGACATGCCCGAAACCGACCAAAGCGCCACCGACTTCGTGATCGAAGGCGACGTGACCCTGCTGGCCGCCCAGCAAGAAGTCACGGCCGCCGAGGCGACTGACGACGGCGAGCGCATGGCCAACGCGTATATGGCGCTGTACGACGCCGGCTCCGGCGACGCGCAGGCCCGCGCCCAGGCGCTGATCCTCGGCCTGGGCTTCAAGACCACCGAGCTGAACAACCCCGTAAACAGCTTCTCTGGCGGCTGGCGCATGCGCCTGCAGCTGGCGCGCGCGCTGATGTGTCCGTCCGACCTGATGCTGCTGGACGAACCCACCAACCACTTGGACTTGGACGCCCTGGTCTGGTTGGAAGCCTGGCTGGCGCGCTACACCGGCACCTTGCTGGTGATCAGCCATGACCGTGAATTCCTGGACGCCATCACCGACGTCACCGTGCACATCGAGACCGCCAAGCTGAACCGCTACGGCGGCAACTACACCAAGTTCGAGGACATGCGCGCCGAGAAGATGGAGCAGCAACAGGCTTCGTTCTCCAAGCAGCAGGACAAGATCGCCCACTTGCAGAAGTTCATCTCGCGCTTCAAGGCCCAGGCCAGCAAGGCCAAGCAGGCGCAAAGCCGAGTCAAGGCCCTGGACCGCATGGAAAAGATCGCGCCGCTGCTGGCCGAGGCCGAGTTCACCTTCGAATTCAAAGAGCCCGCCAACCTGCCCAACCCGATGCTGTCGATGTCGGACGCCACCTTTGGCTACCCGCCTGCAGAAGACGCGCCCGCAGGCACCGGCCCGACGGTCATCGTGCAAAAGGTCAGCAAATCGGTGCTGGCCGGCCAGCGCATCGGCATCCTGGGTGCCAACGGCCAGGGTAAATCGACCCTGGTGAAGACGGTAGCCCGTGCACTCGCGCCCATCCACGGCGAGATCATCGAAGGCAAGGGCCTGAACATCGGCTACTTCGCCCAACAAGAGCTGGACGTGCTGCGCCCGGCCGACACGCCACTGGAACACATGATCCACCTGGTGAAGGAAACCACCGCCGCAGGCAAGCTGGCCGGTCAAGGCACGCGCGAGCAGGATCTGCGCAGCTTCCTGGGCACCTTCAATTTCAGTGGCGACATGGTCAAGCAGGCCGTGGGCAGCATGAGCGGCGGCGAAAAAGCCCGTCTGGTGCTGTGCATGATCGTCTGGCAGCGCCCCAACCTGCTGCTGCTGGATGAGCCCACCAACCACTTGGACCTGGCCACCCGCGAAGCGCTGGCCATGGCGCTGAACGAATTTGAAGGCACGGTGATGCTGGTCAGCCATGACCGCGCCCTGCTGCGCTCGGTCTGCGACGAGTTCTGGATGGTCTCGCGCGGCGGCGTTGAGCCGTTTGACGGTGACCTGGATGACTACCAGCGCTACCTCTTGGACGAGTCCAAACGCCTGCGCGAAGAGGCCAAGAACGCCAGCGCCGCCCCGGCCCCCGTGGTGGTGGCCGCACCACCGCCAGCACCGGTAATCAACACCAAGGCCTTGCAGCGCGAGCTGGAAAAGTTAGACAAATCCATCGCCGCCCTGCAAACCGAAAAAGACAGCCTGGAACAGCGCCTGATGACCCAGCTGCCGCCCGCCGAAATCGCCCAGGCCAGCAAGCGCCTGAAGCAGGTCGTGGCCGAGCTGGACCCGCTGGAAGAACGCTGGATGAGCCTGTCCGAACAGGTCGAAGCCGCCGCTTAAACCACCCTATCAACACGTCAACCGGGCCAGCACCATGACCTTGTCCACCTACCTGCTCTACCTTGCCGCCGTGGCGGTGCTCGTGCTGTCTCCCGGCCCGACCATGTTGATGTGCATTACCCGCGCGCTACAGCACGGATGGGCGCGTGGCGTGGTATCGGGTGTGGGCAGCATCACAGCGGCGCTGGGCATCATGTTGCTGTCGGCTATTGGCCTGGGTGCGGTGCTGGCAGCGTCTGAGGTGGCGTTTACCGTGCTCAAGGTCTGTGGCGCGGCCTATCTGGTGTATCTGGGCATCAAGACCTGGCGCAGCCCGGCGCTGGCCTTCACGCCCGAGCGGGCCGGCTCTGTCGCCTTGCCCAGCCTGCGCGCCTGCTATGTGCAGGGCCTGATGGTGGGCGCCAGCAACCCCAAGGCGCTGCTGTTCTTCGCCGCTTTTTTCCCGCAGTTTCTGGACCCGGCAGCCGCCTGGGGCCCGCAAATGGCCATCCTGGCCAGCACCTTTATGGCGATGGAAATGTCGGTACTGACCCTGTGCTCACTGGGCACGGCCCGGGTAGCGCCATTTTTGGCCTCCAGCAGCCACATCCGCTGGGTAAATCGTATCTGCGGCGGGCTGTTCGCCACCATGGGCGGCATTTTGCTGACCGTGCGCCGCCACGCCTGACGCTATACATTCAATAGCTGCCTGCGCAGGTAGTACCTGCGCCAGGGCCCTAAAACGCTTTAAATACCTGCGGGCTTCTGCATGGTGCTCATACGGTCCACGGCCTTGAGCACAATGGTCTTGATGTCGGCCCCCTGCAGCACCGTCAGCTCGATCGAGGCTTCGGGTTCGGCGTGTTCCCACAGCTTTTTGTAGAACGACTCCAGGGTCGTGACCTTGACGCCGTCCACCGCCAGTACTAGGTCCCCTGGCTGCAAGCCGGCTTGCTGGGCCGGACTTTCCTGGTTCACCCGCACGATCTGCACCCGGCCGGCTTGTTCGCTGGAACTCAACCCCACCCAGGGGCGGTGGCTTTGCTGGCTGCTGCCGGTCTTTTCCATCTCGCCCAAAATAGGTTTGAGCAGGTCTACCGGCACAAACATATTGCCAGGCACGCCCCGGCTGCTGCCAAAGGCATCGCCCACAAACAGGCTGCCTATGCCCAGGAGCTCGCCCCTCTGGTTGAACACCGCCGCACCCGAGTGGTTGCTGATGGGCGGGCTGGTGAAAAGAGCCGCGTCAATGTGGTACTCCCAATAGCCGGAAAACGGCCGCTTGCTCACGGCCTGCACCATGGTTATGTCGCCACCATCGCCGCTGGCCTGCGGCCCGGTGACCGCCATCAGCGGCTCGCCGTTGCGCAATTCGCCCAAGCCGCCCAGCGGCACGGGCTGCACGCCACGCAGCGGCACCAGCGGCCGCACCAACCCGAAGCCGGTCGCCAGGTCATAGGCCACGGCCTGCGCCGGCAAGGTTTTGTTGTCCTGGGTGGTGATCTGGATGGTCTGCGCCTCCAGCATCAAATAGCCGATGGTGAGCACCAGGCCGTCGTCGCCAATCACCACGCCCGAGCCGCTGCGCTGCTGCCCCAGGGTCTGAGCGGAGCGCGCGTTTTCTGCGACGCTGACCTGTACGCCCACCACGGCGGCATTCGCTTTGGTCAGCGCGGCCACCGCCGTCTGTGTGGCCGGTTGCGGCTGCTCTACCGCCGCCCATGAAGGGACCCAGAGCAACAACAGAGCGCCCAGAGCGCGGCGCGTCCGGGTTAAAAACAAGTGCGTACCGATGGACATGGCGGACTCCTTGTAAACAGCCACTGCCGACTAACAAAGAATGCGCCTAAATCAATCTGGACACAACGTTGGGGGTATTTCTGCCCCGTATGCCCCTACTTCAGCGGCTTGGCAGGCGCTGCTTGGCCTGGCTGGCCAGTGCTTCCAGGGCCTGCACATCGGCTGCATGGCTGAGCCGGTAGTCCCGCTCCTGCGCCTGCAGGGTGGCGATGTGGGCTTCCAGGTTGACGGGCTGCATTTGCACGCCCCATGCCAGGTCGGGCGTGCCGTGCCCGAGCACACGGTCTAACACTAGCCCACCCAGTGCACTCTTGAAATGGCCGGCCTCCCAGTACCACTGCATTTGGGACTTGCGGTCGCCACGCGGGGGGATGTCTTCGTTCGCATAGCGGTTGAAGCCGCTGAAGTCCCACAGTGGCACGAGCTGGCCCGGTGCGGAAGCCTGCTCTACCGTGCGCACCAACGCGCGCTTCCAGTCTTCGAACACCGGCCAATGGCCGCTGAGACGCATGATCTGCAGCAAGTGGGCGTGGTAGGGGTAGACCACCAGGTGCAGCTCTATGCCGTTCTGCTGGCACAGCTGTATGACGCGGCGCAAGTCCTCCAGCGCATAGGACGAGCGGCCACCCGCATCCAGAATGCTCTTGGGGCGGCGCAGATAGGCCTGCAGGTTGGCCACATCTTTTTGCCGGAACACGTTCCAGTAGCCCTCGTCCGCCGAGATCTTGACGTAATCCTGCATGGGGTTGAAGCCCTGCGGCGTGAGGTCGCTGGCATAAGCGTTGCGCTGGCTGGCCAGGGTCTGCGCGGAGTCCAGCAAGGCGCCCATGGTCAGGGTCGATTCCGCGTAGTCGCGCAACTGGTGGCGCCAGCGGGTCGGGTTAGCAGCGCCGTCGCCCTGCGTCAGCCAGCGCCCGCCCGAGCCCGCTCCGGCAGGGCTGGACGGCGGCGTGCGCGGGTCCACCAGGAAGTCCATGAAATCAACACCCCAGACCACCACCTTCGGGTGGGCACCGGGGCTGGCCAGCACATGCTGCAGGCTTTGTACGCTGGTGGAGGTGTCGGTGCCTGGCAGCGCCAGATTGAACACAGGTTGCGCGGCTGCCGGCCAGGCCGGATGCTGCGGGTCAAAGCCGACTTCGGCCCGCGAGTTGCCCAGTATCAGCGCGCCTGGCTGCACACGCAGCACCTGGTAGGCCTTGGCCATGGAGCCGTGGGCACCGGCTGCAGGTTTGATGCGGTTGAACCCGGCCCGGTCCACGCCACGGATGAGGCCGTACGGGTCCACCACCGCATTGAATACGGCAACCAGCAGCACCAGTGCAGCGGTCAAGCCCAGCCAGCCGAAAAGATAACGCTTCATGGGTGCCGGGCCTTAGAACTGGAAGTACAAAAACTCGCTGGGCCGGGTCAGCAGCAGCAGGCCGCAGGCCAGCACCACCGCCATCAGCATGCCCCAGCGGCGGTTGGGCGCCCATAGCCAGCGGGTCTGCAGGGCGTCGCCGCCCTGGTCCAACGCCGGTTTGAAGCGGCCCATGATCTGCTGGCTGTTGGGAGCGAAAAACACCATGGGCAGCAAAGCGATCACCCAGACAAAAGTCATCACGAAATCGCGCCCGCCGCCCGGGGTAAAGGCCACACCCTTCAGCGCCAGCCAGTTACCCAGCCCACCCAGCCGCAGGCCGATCGCGTCCGGCAAGCTGATGCCGTCGCGCCCTAGCATGGCACCCAGCACGCGCAACGCCCCATCCAGTGTGCTGGCGCGGAAGAACACCCAGCCCACCACCACCGCCAGAAAGGTCAGCAGCACGGCCAGTGCATGGCCCGCCACCGTGCGGGGCCCGGCGTCCCAGCCGCGCTGGCGGCAAACAGCCTGCCAGCCCTGGTGCAGCACCAGATACAGGCCGTGCAGGCCGCCCCAGATCACAAAGGTCCAGCCCGCGCCATGCCACAGGCCGCCCAGCAACATGGTGGTCATCAGGTTCACGTAGCGCCAGGACACGCCCTTGCGGTTGCCGCCCAGCGGGATGTAGAGATAGTCGCGCAGAAAGCGCGACAGCGTCATGTGCCAGCGCCGCCAGAAGTCGGCAATATTGGCGGCCTTGTAGGGTGAATTGAAGTTCAGCGGCAAGCGCACGCCCAGCATGAAAGACAGGCCAATCGCCATGTCGCAATAGCCCGAAAAATCGAAATACAGCTGCAGCGTGTACGCCAGCGCACCGCCCCAGCTCTGCAGCAGGCCCAGAGCCTCGCCCTGCTCTGCGGCCTTGAACAGCAGGCTGGCGTAAGGGGCCACGCCATCGGCGAGCACCACTTTTTTGAACAGGCCCAGCGCAAACATGGTCAAGCCAGCGGTGAAATTCTCCGCGCTAAAACGGTAGGTGCTGGCCCGCGTGAACTGCGGCATCATTTCCTTGTGGTGCAGCACCGGCCCGGCGATAAGGTGCGGGAAATAGGTGACAAACAGGCTGTAGTGGATGAAGTTGAACTCCTTGGCCTTGCCCTGCGCCGCATCCACCAGAAACGCGATCTGCGTGAAAGTGAAGAACGAGATGCCCAGGGGCAACACGATGGCAGCCAGGGGGTAAGCCGTGCCCAGCGATGCATTCAAGATGCCGATGCTGAAGTCTGCGTACTTGTAGTAGCCCAGCAGCGCCAGGTCGGCCCCCACCCCAAAGGCCAGCAGCCACTTGCGGCGGCGCGAACCGATGTCGTCGCCCTGCGCCAGGCGGTAGCCCACGGTGTAGTTGAAAACAATCGACGCCAGCAGCAGGCCCAAGTAGGCCGGGTTCCACCAAGCGTAGAAGAACAGCGAGCAAGCCGTCAGCCACGCCGCGCCAGCACGCAAGCTGTAGCGCCCCAGGCGGAAGAACACCAGCAATAAGACTGGCAGGAACAGAAACAGAAACTCGACCGAGTTAAATAGCATGGGGCACCCAGTGATTTAGACCGGCCACCGAACCAGACGGCAGCAGCGACATGATAGCTAGCAATTTAGGAGCTAGCTACGCAGATTGCACCTGCGCGAGCGGCCATTTTTCCTGAATATTTACATACCTCCGACCTATCACCACAACCGTTCGCCCTGAGCCAGTCGAAGGGCTTGCCGATAGAGCCCTTCGACAGGCTCAGGGCGAACGGGTTTTTTACATGTGCGCTTTTGATCTGAGGCATGCATCTAATCAGCCATTTTTCCTCAAACTCAGACCACGCGGGTCAGCGCCTGGGCCCAGTGCCAGGCCATGGCGGGGGAATTCATACAGCTGGTGCGCTGGCCGGCGCTACACACGGCGCGCTCCATCAGCTGGATGTCGGCCTCGTGCTGGCGGGCTACATGCGGGTCTTCGAAGAAGATCACCTTCTGGCAGGTGCCGTCCAGCACACGCTCGGCGATCTGCGCGTCGCCGCCCAGGGGGCCGCTGCGGTAGGGCGTGGCCCAGGGTTTGTCGCGCGGCCAGCCCCGGCTCCAGGCCAGGGCATTCAGCAGGCCGCCGGTGGTGCCGGTGGCCACGCGCTCCTGGTAGCGCGACAGCAGGTCGAAATGCGTGCCGGCAAACTCCACCATCTGGGTCTTCAGTGCGTCGTGGGCGATCAGCGCCACCACCTGGGTCGGCATGGCGTCCAGCAAGGCCTTGCCCGATGTGTGGGCCGGTGCCAGGCCGGCATGCAGGCCCTCGATCTCCAGCCACTCCAGCGCGGCGGCTTCGGTGGCCAGGAACGGCTTGCCGTGGGTCACACACTGGCGCTTCAGGGCCAGAGCCTCGGGGTACATCGAGGACGGGTCTACCGGGTCGATCAGAAAAATCACGCCGTCCAGCGCATGCGCGGGGTTCACCCCGCCGACGATGTGTGAGACCAGGCGCGTCAGCCCGCCCTCAAAACCATTCGGGTAGCGCACCAGCCCTGGGAAGCTGTCCAGCAGGCCATAGCGCTCCACCGCGTCATAGGTGCCGCCGACGGCGTGCAAGCCCAGGTTGAGCCCGCGCACCGAGGGCTCGGCGGCTCGCAGCCAGCGCAGCAAGCCGCTGTCGGAGCCCTGGCGGTGCAGGCGGTGGGCAATGAGTCCGAAACGCATGGTGGTCTCCTCAGATATTTTTGTAATTTACGCCAGTGTTTTACCTTGCGCGTCCAGGCGCTTGCGGGCGAACGGGGGCAGCCCTTGTAGCAGGCGCTGGCCGTACGAGGTGTCGGACAAGCGCCGGTCGTAACAATAGACGAAAGACTTGTCCGTCTCGGTGCGGATGGCACGGCCCGCCCACTGGGCCAGCTTGATGGCCGTGGCCGGCACCACCAGCTCCGAAAACGGGTCGCGGCCCACGCCGCGCAGCCATTCGGCCCGGGCTTCGCCCACCGGGTCGTCGGGCGGGGCAAAGGGCAGCTTGGCAATGAACACGGTTTCGCACAGCTGGCCGGGCAGGTCCAGGCCTTCGCCAAAGCTTTGCATGCCGAAGATGATGGACACCAGGCCGGCCTGCACGCGTTCACGGTGCTGCTGCATCAGGCGCATGCGTGGCAGGTCACCCTGCACCAGCACCAGGCTGCGCAGCTTGTCGGGCAGGGCTAGCACCGCCTGGCGCATCTGGTCGCGCGAGGTAAACAGGCACAGCGCGCCGTGCTGCACGTCGGCCAGGTCGCGCACCAGGGCCAGCACCATCTCGGCGGTGAAGGCGCTGGCGTTGCGCGGGTCGGCCAGGGTCTGCACGGTGACAAACTGGCCCTGGCTGGCGTAGTCGAAGGGGCTGGCCACCTCCAGCGTGGTGGTGGCGTCGTCTTCTTTCAAACCGGTTTCGCGCAGGAAGAAATCAAACTCGCCGCAGCTGGTCAGCGTGGCCGATGTCACCACTGCCGCCCGCACGCCGGCCCACAGCTGGTTGCGCAGGGCCGAGCCGGGCAGGATGGGGCTGGCGTAGGCCTTGATATGCACCCGGCCGTCGTTGTTCGCCAGGGTGAACCATTTGGCTACTGGGGCGCGGGTGGGGCCTGAAGGGTTGGCCGGCACCTCCTGCAACAGCAGCTGCGCCGTGGCGTGCACCGATTCCAGCCGGGGCGACAGCGTGCCCAGCTGGGCATACAGCACCGACAGGCGACGCGCCTCGTTGGGGTTGTCCTTCATCTCGGCGCGCAAGGCCTTGGCGATGGCATTCAGCACGTCCAGAAAGCTCTCGGCCAGCACGCTGACCATGCCCAGCGGCTCGACCAGCATCAGCGGCAGCTCGCCCTTGGGTAGGCGCACGCGCGGCGGGCCGTAGGCACCGGCCGGCTCGTTCAGCACCGGGGCATACAGCTCGGCCACGCTGCGGGCGATCTCCTCCAGCGTTTGCTTGAGCTGGGACGCATAGCGGCTGACTTCGGCCACCTCGGACACAGCCATCAGCGAGCCTATGCGCTTGGAGCGGCTGGCCAGGGTGTCGATCCAGCCCAGGCGGCTGAGGTCCATAGAGCAAGAGAATTTATCCAGCGCCACGGCGGGCAGGTGGTGGCCCTCGTCCAGTACCAGCAGGCAGTTGTCCAGCTCGGGCAGGGTGCGGGTGCCGAGGGTGGACAGCAGCAGGTCGTGGTTGGCCACGATCACCTGGGCGCCGACCAGCTCCTTGCGTTTTTCAAAATACGTGCAGCCGTTGAACACCGGGCAGTGCTTGCCGGTGCAGCTGCTGGCTTCCGCGGCGATGGGCTGCCAGATGTCGGCATCAGGCTGCTGGGCCAGGTTGTCGCGGTCGCCGTCCCAGCGGGCGCTGGCCAGCTCGCGCGCAAGCTCCGAATACTGCAGCATGCGGGCCTCTTCGTCGTGGCGCACCAGCGGGGCGCCGGCGGCGGCTAGCTCATCCGCGAAAAAATCGTCTTCGTCCAGCGCACCGCCCTCGCCTGCCAGGCGCGCCAGCTTGAGCTTGCACACATAGCGGCCCCGGCCCTTGGCCAGGCCGAAGCGAAAGGGCTCGGGCATCATGGCCGCCAACGCGGGCAGGTCCTTGGTGACCAATTGCTCCTGCAAAGCCACCGTGGCGGTAGAGATCAGCACCCGGGTCTTGCGCGACAGCGCCAGGGCAATGGCCGGCACGCAGTACGCCAGCGATTTGCCCACGCCGGTACCGGCCTGTATCACCGCGATGGAACGCTGCGGGATGGCGTCTTCGTCCTCCAGCTTGCCCAGCGTGGCCTCGGCAAAGGTCTGGGCCACGCGCTCGGCCATCAGCCGCTGGCCGGGCCGGCTGCGAAAGCTGCCCGCTGCGCCCACCACCTGGTCAAAAGCATCAAGAGCGGACTGGGCGAGGTTTTCGGGAGACATGGGCAGACAAATGCGGGGCTGTATGGGCTTACAGTTTAACGGAGCGGCTGCGCTAGCCCGGGTTCATATGAAAAATAGGGCTCTGGCGCAGGTAATACCTGCGCAAGTAGCTATCAAAATTGGAGCAATAAAAATCAGACCTGGGCCAGCTGCAGCGCCAGGCGGTTGTGCCGCTCCACCAGCGGCCCCAGGTCCACGGTGGTGAGCTGGCCCTGGCGCACCACGACGCGGCCATTGACCACGGTGTAAGCGGCCTGCGGGCTGGCGCACAGCAGCAGGCTGCCCAGCGGATCGTGCACGGCGCCACCGGCAAAGCCCAGGGTGCGCAGGTCAAACAAGGCCAGGTCGGCGCACATGCCGGGCGCCAAGTGTCCAATGTCCTTCCGGCCCAGCACCTGGGCACCGCCGCGCGTGGCCATGGCAAGCGCGTCGCGGGCCGTCATCTCGGCAGGGCCGCTGTCACAGCCAAAAGGTTCTAGCGACTTGCCTACGCGCGCGAGCAGCAGCGCTTGGCGCGCCTCCGCCACCATGTGGGCACCGTCGTTGCTGGCGCTGCCGTCCACACCCAGGCCGACGGGCACACCGGCATCCAGCATCTTGCGGATGGGCGCGATGCCGCTGGCCAGGCGCATATTGCTGCAAGGGCAATGGGCCACACCGGTACGGGTGGCGGCATACAGGCTGATGCCCTCGGCGTCCAGCTTTACGCAGTGGGCATGCCACACATCGTCGCCCAGCCAGCCCAGCTCTTGCGCGTACTGGGCGGGCGTGCAGTTGAATTTCTCGCGGCTATAAGCGATGTCGTGGTCGTTCTCTGCGATGTGGGTGTGCATGCGCACGCCCAGGCTGCGCGCGAGAACGGCCGATTCGCGCATCAGATCGCGGCTGACGCTGAACGGCGAGCACGGTGCCACCGCCACCTGCAGCATGGAGCCGTGGCTGGCATCGTGGTAACGCTGCACCAGGCGCTGGGTGTCTTGCAGGATGGCGTCTTCATTTTCGACCACGCTGTCGGGCGGCAGGCCGCCCTGGGAGGCGCCCACACTCATGCTGCCCCGGGTGGCGGTGAAGCGCATGCCGATGTCAAAGGCCGCGTGGATGCTGTCGTCCAGACGCACGCCATTCGGGTAGATGTAGAGGTGGTCGCTGCTGGTGGTGCAGCCGCTGAGCAGCAGCTCGGCCATGGCGATCTGGGTAGACACCTGGACCATCTCGGGTGTCAGCCCAGCCCACAGGGGATACAGCCCGCGCAGCCAGCCGAACAGCTCGGCGTTTTGCACCTGGGGAATGGCCCGCGTCAGGCTCTGGTACATGTGGTGGTGGGTGTTGACCAGGCCGGGCAGTACCAGGTGACCGGTCGCGTCTATCACCTCATCGGCGCTGTCGGCCAAGCCGGGTGGCATGCTGGCCATGGGGCCGAGCGATTCAATGCGGCCGCCACGGATGAAAACATAGGCATTGCGCCATTCCTGGCCCTGGGCGTCCATGGTGGCCAAGCATTCGGCATTGCTTATCAGGAGAGTTTGCATAGGCCGAAGAGGATAAATGAGCGGGCAGAAAAAAACCCGCCAGAGGCGGGTTTTTTCCAAAGTCTACCCAAGAATTACTTGGCAACCGACTTCTTAGCTGGTTTCTTGCTGTGCTTTTTCTTTGCCATGATCTTCTTTCAAAGTGAAAAAATTAAAACGTCTGTCATTCAATTCACATTTACCTGCAGACACCTCTAGAACGCAGCGCTGTCTCTCTGGTTGACAGGTTTTAAAAACTTAACATCCCGAGCCAGCACCTTCTCCTTCTATTGGGTGAGGATTCTAAAGGCGCGGCGCGGCGCTCCTGTGACAGCCGCCGTCT
>JAPLPK010000070.1 GCA_026400275.1 Burkholderiales bacterium | reverse complement strand
TCGCGGAGACTTATTCGGCGTCGCCTTAGTTCAAGTATTTGGCGTAGATGGCGTCGAAGGACTGGTCCTTCTTCATGGACGCCAGCGCCTTGTCAAATTCGGCGCTGATTTTTGCGTAGTCGCGTTTCTTGTTGAAAGCCAGATAACTGGGAATGGATTCAACGGCGGGGCTCAGTTCCTTTATTTTGCCAATGGAACCATTTTGTTTGGCTGCATCCAGAAATACCGCACGGTAGCTGGGTGCAAAATCAATTCTCTTGGCGGCAAGCATGGCGGCGAGGCTGTCAACGCTGCTGGTGTAAGTGATGTTCTGCCAGGTTCCATTCTTGACCAGCTTATCGATATCCAGGCCGTAGCTGGTGCCCCGGATAATGCCGGCTCTGAGATGCGATAAATCGGCTAAATTGCCAGTAAATCGAATATCCGAATCTGCGTGGATAAAAAATACCTCGACTTGCGTGATAACCGGGTTGCTGGTGTAGGCAAGAAACGATTCTCGCTCGGGTAGTTTGAAAACCGAGAATATGCCGTCCACATTGCCATCACGCACTTCTGCCAGGCAACGTGCCCACGGCATTAACTGGATTTTTACGGAATGGCCAGAACGTCGAAAGGCTTCGGTTACCACGTCTACAAGAATGCCGGTTGGTTTGCCATCCACAATATAGGCAGTGGGGCGGCTGTCGGCGGCAACCAACACCAGGTCTTCCGCATGCACCATATGTGACGCCATGGTGATGGCGAGTATGGCCGATAGGCAAAGCCTCAATGTATGAAAAAATGGAACTCTTTTGTTGATTGCCATCTTGAGTTCCTAGGTGGTATGCGTCCTGGAGTATGCCAAGTCGGTAAATACTCAATGCTGGTATTTATAACCCGACTTTCTAGCGACAAAAGGGTTTAAATTTCGGCGGCTACTTTTACCGGTGGCTATGTCTGCTGCACGTACACTGTGGCTTGGGGTTAATGGCATGTGCGAACAAATGCATGTGTTTGGCAAGACGCACTCGGACCTGGTTTGAAGGTCTCCCGGGCGCTTAAGTCGTGGGCATGGTCTTCGGCGCGTGAAGCCGAAGCGAACGACAGGCGCATCTTTGATCCAACGCTCGACAGCTGGAGAGCTGATGACACTTGCCGACGTTCTGAAATTGAATTTCCTCAACAAGGCGCTGATACGCAACAACGGCATTGCGCGCAGGATCATGCTGGCCGTGATCTTATTCAGTTCCGCCGTCACAGCAGTCATCACCGCAGTGGAGCTCTACCTGGACTATAGGGGGGATATACGCGGAATCAATGAGCGGGTTGAATCGATCCGCAAGGTGTATTTGCCCACCCTGGTGGAAAGCGTATGGGTACTGGAGCCGACCCAGATCCAGAACCACCTTAACGGTTTGCTGAACCTGGGCGACGTTGAGTACCTGAGCATCGTGTCTGACGGTAAGACCCAGTGGTCGGCTGGTACGCAGACCTCCAGGCGCCAGATCGAAACCGTCTTCCCCTTGAACCACCTCAGCGGTGGCGAGAGCGTAGCGATTGGCGAGTTGCATGTGGTCGCCAGCGTGGACAACGTGGTGTCGCGGCTGTGGTCCAAATTCATCGTCATGCTGGTGAGCAACGCCATCAAGACCTTTTTGGTCACCGCCTTCGTTCTGCTGATCTTTCAGGCTTTGGTAGGGCAGCATCTGGAACATATTGCCGGCTATCTGCTTCAATTCTCAAGAAATGTATCCAGTGAGCAGCCATTGCAGCTCAACCGTCGGGATGGTGGCCGCTGGCGCCCCGATGCGCTCGACCACGTGGCAAACGCCGTCAATCGGATGCGTGAGGAGATCATCCGCTCGGGCGCTGAGCTCAAAGCCAGCAATGAGCGGCTGGAGTCGATGGTGAAGAACTCACCCCTGGCCATCTACACCAGTGACCTTAATAATGTTGTGAGAAGCTGGAACCCTGCCGCACAGAGGATGTTTGGTTGGACTGCCGAAGAGGCCATCGGCCATCGGGTACGGTTCATCCCAATAGACAGGACGCAGGAGTACGAGGACATCTGCTCTAGGCTGCAAAATGGCGAGTCGCTCAACCAGGTTGAGTTGGTACGACAACGTCGTGATGGCTCCGTCGTACACATCAGCTTGTCCACTGCGCCCTTGTTCACTGCAGACGGTCAAACCGACGCCAATATATTCCTCGTAGCCGACATCACCCAGCGCAAGCTGGCAGAGCAGCAGATTCAGTTTCAGGCTTTCCATGACGCGCTGACCGGCCTGCCTAACCGCCTGCTGCTGCAGGACCGTTTCGAGCAGGCCAAGGCCCAGGCGAGCCGAACAAACTGGCGCGTGATGCTGCTGTTTCTGGATCTGGATAACTTCAAGAGCATCAACGACACGCTGGGCCACGATAGCGGCGATGCCTTCCTCAAACAGATCGCCATCCGCCTGAGTGCCTGTATGCGCGAGACCGACACCATCAGCCGGCTGGGGGGGGATGAGTTCCTGATTCTTTTGCCGGACCTGAGCCAGGCGGAAGATGCGGCGCCGATTCTGGCCAAGCTCATGGAGCAGATGCAGTTGCCCTTTTATGCCGACGGCCATGAAATTTCGACTTCGGTATCCATGGGCGTAACCATTTTTCCTGAGGACGGTACGAGCTTTGAGAGCCTGCTCAAAAAGGCCGACATGGCCATGTACAAAGCCAAAGGGGATGGGCGCAATACCTACCGTTACTTTGACGACGCGATGGACGTGGAGGCGATCGAGCACCAGTTCATCCGCAATGGCCTGCGGCGCGCGCTGGAGCGCAATGAATTCGTTTTGCACTACCAGCCCCAGATCGATCTGACCAGCGGTGCCATCGTTGGGGTCGAGGCGCTGATCCGGTGGAATCACCCCCAGCTCGGCATGGTGTCGCCTGCGCGCTTCATACCGGTGTCCGAAGAGAGCGGTCTGATCGTCCCGATTGGCGACTGGGTCTTGCGTGAGGCATGCCGCCAGGCCATGGCCTGGCAGCGCGACGGACTGCCTGAACTGTGCATGGCGGTGAACCTCTCTGCCGTGCAGTTCAAACGCGGTAGCGTGGAGCGGTCGGTGATCCATGCGCTGGAAGAAAGCCGGCTGAACCCCGCGCTGCTGGAACTGGAGCTGACCGAGTCGATCCTGATCCAGAACGTGGAGGGCGTGTTGGACTGTGTCAAGCGCTTGAAGCTGCTGGGTGTGAAGCTGTCTATCGACGATTTCGGCACCGGTTATTCCAGTCTGTCGTATTTGAAGCGTTTTGACATAGACAAGCTCAAGATCGACCAGTCCTTTGTGCGCGATTTGGGTACTGACCCCGATGACGCGGCGATCGTGCGGGCCATTATCCAAATGGCCCGCAGCCTGAACCTGCGCACCATCGCCGAAGGCGTTGAAACCGCCGACATGCTGCACCAGCTGCGCGTCTTCGGTTGCGATGAGGCACAGGGCTACTACTTTGAGCGCCCGATGTCGGCGGATGCCGTTGCCAGCTACATCCGTCAGGCCAAGACCGTTGAGCTGGGGCCGGCCATCTAGTGCCACACCAGGCTGCGACACTTTTCTTATACGTTCCTAGTTGTCAAAATTTGCCAATTCGCCCGCCTAGGAGAAGCCGCTATGACCACCTTTAAAACGTCCAGAATCTTCACGACCCTACCGAACGCTGTATTCGCAGCATTTGCCGCGCCCGAGCGTTTGGCCCGGTGGTGGGGGCCGGATGGTTTTCACAACAGCTTCGAAGTCTTCGAGTTCAAGCCAGGCGGCCAGTGGCGCTTCACCATGCACGGGCCGGATGGCGCTAGCTATCTCAACGAATCTACCTTCGGGCAGATCGAGCCGGCGCGCAAGATCGTGGTGCAGCATCTGTCGCAGCCACACTTTGTGCTCACCATCGGCCTGGAGCCCACGGCGGCGGGCACGCGGGTGACGTGGGAGCAGGCTTTCGAGAGTGCGGAAGTCGCGGCCGCCGTGCGGCACATCGTGGAGCCGGCCAACGAGCAGAACCTGGACCGCTGGCAGGCCGAGCTGGCGACGGGCGACTGATTTATATTTGCTATAAAAAAAGTAGCTGCTTGCGCAGGTTTTATCTGCGCCAGAGTCTGTTTTTATGTGTAAATTTCGGCAACGTGAGGAGAGGTCTACATCACCGCGCCGACCTGCCAGGGCACGAACTCGTTCTGCCCGTAGCCGTGGCGCTCGCTTTTGCTTTGCTCGCCCGAGGCGGTGGCCAGCACCAGCTCGAAGATGCGCTGGCCCATCTCCTGCACCGAGCTGCTGCCGTCGATGATCTCGCCGCAGTTGATGTCCATGTCTTCCTCCTGCCGCTGCCACAGCGCTGAGTTGGTAGCCAGCTTCAGCGAAGGAGAGGGCGCGCAGCCGTAGGCGCTGCCACGGCCGGTGGTGAAGCAGATCACGTTGGCCCCGCCGGCGACCTGGCCGGTGGCGCTGACCGGGTCGTAGCCGGGTGTGTCCATGAAGACGAAGCCGTGCGCCGTCACCGGTTCGGCGTATTCATACACGCCCTCCAGGTTGGTCGTGCCGCCCTTGGCGACTGCGCCGAGTGACTTTTCCAGGATGGTGGTCAGCCCGCCGGCCTTGTTGCCGGGCGAGGGGTTGTTGTTCATTTCGCCGCCGTTGATCTCGGTGTAGTGCTCCCACCACTTGATGCGGCCGACCAGCTTTTCGGCGATCTCAGGCTTGACGGCGCGGCGGGTCAGCAGATGCTCGGCGCCATACACCTCGGGGGTTTCGCTCAGGATGGCGGTACCGCCATGGGCCACCAGCAGATCGACCGCTACGCCCAGCGCCGGATTCGCACTGACGCCCGAGTAGCCGTCCGATCCGCCGCACTGCAGGCCGATGGTGATGTGGGAGACGCTGCAGGGCTCGCGCTGCACATTGTTAGCGCTGGCGAGCATATTGCTCACCAAGGCAATGCCTTTTTCGACGGCATGGCGGGTGCCACCTGCGTCCTGGATGTTGTAGGTCTGCAGGGTGTCGCCCTCGCGCAGGCTGCTGTGGGCCAGCCAGGCGCTGGTCTGGTTGACCTCGCAGCCCAGGCCGATGACCACCACGGCGCCGAAGTTGGGGTGGGTGGCGTAACCAGCCAGTGTGCGTTCCAGTAGTTGTAGGCCCAGGCCCTCGCCATCCATGCCGCAGCCGGTGCCGTGGGTCAGGGCGACCACGCCGTCGATGTGCGGGTAGTCGGCCAGGGCGGCGGGGTTGGTCTGGCGTGAGAAGTGCTCGGCAATGGCGCGGGCCACGGTGGCCGAGCAGTTCACGCTGCTGAGGATGCCGATGTAGTTGCGCGTGGCCACCCGGCCATCGGCGCGCCGGATGCCCATGAACGTGGCTTCACGGCGTGGCGCGGCGGGTTTTACATCGGCGCCAAACGCGTAGTCGCGGGCAAAGTCACCCTTGTCCGGCCCCATGTTCAGGTTGTGGGTGTGTACATGTTCGCCCGGACCAATGGCGCGCGAGGCGAAGCCGATGATCTGGTTGTAGCGCCGCACCGGCTCGCCAGCGGCAATCGCGTGGGTGGCGATCTTGTGGCCCGGTGGCACCATGCCTTTGACGGCGATGCCCTCGACGTTGGCGCCGCTGAGCAGCTGGTTGCGGGCGATGAGCACATCGTCGGCAGGATGGAGGCGAATGAACGGGGCGGAAGTGGTGGTCAGGGTGGCGGAGCAGTTCAGGCGGGGTTGGCTTTTTGCCAGCTGGCGTTCAGCCGGTGGTGTGATTTGTCCATGTGGGCGTGCATGGCGGCACGGGCGGCAACAGCATCCTGGGCCTGGATGGCGGCCAGGATGGCCTGGTGCTCCTTCAGCGCCATGCGCCAGGAGCGTGGGCTTTCAAAGTAGCCGCCCAGCCGGGTGAAAAGGTGGCCGCGCCGAGCGTCCCAGAAGCTGTGGATGGTTTCCACCAGCACGGCGTTGCCGCTGGCTTGCACGATGGCGGAGTGGAAGTCTCGGTCGCCGTCCAGCGGTGCCTTGCCTTGCGCGGCTTCGTCCTGCATGGTTAGCAGGGCTTGCTGCATGGCGGCGATGTGTTCGGGTTGCGCCAGGGTGGCGGCCAGGGCGGCGGTTTCACCCTCGATGACGCGGCGGGCGCGGATCAGCTCCAGCGGGCCCCATTCGGCGGTGGGCACGGTGGCGTTTGGGCTGCGCGGGCCGCGTTCCAGTACATACACACCAGAGCCGGTGCGCACCTCCACCCAGCCTTCTACCTCCAGCGCAATCAGCGCCTCGCGCACGGAGGGGCGGCTTACGCCGAGCTGGATGGCCAGCTCGCGCTCCGCCGGTAGCCGCGTACCCACCGGGAACTCACCAGACAGCATGCCCTTGCGCATCTGCTCGGCGATCTGGCGGTACAGGCGTTGGGGTTCCAGGGGGTGCAGTGGCATGGATCAGAAAGGTTCAAGCAGGGGTAGAGAACAGGGTTAAGGGTAAGCCTTAATTGGCCAAGTGGTAAGGCCAATTAATAATCCCACACATTATGCTGGGAGGCATCCGGCAAAACCCAGGGGCCTGCGCCGCTGCGGGCCCCTGCGTTCAACAGGGTATGTTGGGTTTTGAATCGCTTTTTTACACACAAAGGAAATCCATGAAACTGGTTCGTTATGGCAACCCCGGAAAGGAAAAGCCCGGCCTGGTCGATGCCGAAGGCAAGCTGCGTGACCTCAGCGCCGAGCTCAAAGACATCGGCCCGGCGCAGCTGGGCGACGCGGCCCTGGCGAAGATCGCCAAGCTGAATCCGGCCAAGCTGCCGCTGGTCAAGGGTAAGCCGCGTATGGGCAGCCCGGTGGCGAACGTGGGCAAGTTCATCGCCATTGGCCTGAACTACGCCGACCATGCCGCCGAGTCGGGCTTGCCGATACCGGCCGAGCCGGTGGTGTTCATGAAGGCCACGTCGTGCATCCAGGGTCCGAACGACCCCGTGATGCTGCCCAAGGGCTCGAAGAAGACCGACTGGGAAGTTGAGCTGGGCGTGGTCATCGGCACGCAGGCCCGCTACGTGTCGCAAAAAGACGCGCTGAACTTTGTGGCCGGCTATTGCACCATCAACGACATCAGCGAGCGCGAATACCAGCTGGAGCGCGGCGGCACATGGGACAAGGGCAAAGGCTGCGACACCTTCGGCCCGCTGGGCCCCTGGCTGGTGACGCGCGACGAAGTGCCAAACCCGCAAAAGCTCAGCATGTGGCTGGACGTGAACGGCAAGCGCGTGCAGACCGGCAGCACCAAGACCATGATCTTCAGCGTGGCCAAGATCGTCAGCTACCTCAGCCAGTTCATGACTCTGATGCCCGGTGACGTGATCACCACCGGCACGCCACCCGGTGTCGGCCTGGGTATGAAGCCCCCCGTGTTCCTGAAGAAAGGCGACACCATGTCGCTGGGTATCGAAGGCCTGGGCGAACAGCACCAAGTCGTGGTGCCGTTCAAGTTGTAACTCGTTCGCGCGGCGCTGGCTGCGCTTGTCGCCCCCCCAGAGCAAGGGGAGCGCACTTGGTAGGCAGGGCCGCGTCTGGCCCTGCTTGCTACCCCCACCCAAAACTCCGATTTTCACCCCAAACCTAGGGTTTGCCCCTGGGTTTATCGACACGCGCTCCCCAAAAATGCATTGCTAAAAGTATTGGCTTCGAATATCCTTAAATAGCACGATCGTTCGTTTTATTTTTGCATAAGGAATGCCATGTCTGCCAAAGGAGATCCTGTGGATGCCACCCGCGCCCCTGCGGGAGAGGGCGTGCGCGATGGCCGCGCCCTGGTCAAGGGCCGGCAAACCAAGGCATCCATCGTTGACGCAGCCTTGCGCCTGGCCAGCCATGTTGGCCTGGAGGGCTTGAGCATCGGTGCGTTGGCCGAAGTCACGCACATGAGCAAGTCCGGTGTGTTCGCGCATTTCGGCTCCCGCGAGGAGCTGCAGATTTCGGTGGTGCGTGAATACCACCGCCTGTTTGAAGCCGAGGTTTTCTACCCCGCCATGCAGGCGCCGCGCGGCCTGCCCAGGGTCAAGGCGCTGTTTGCCAACTGGATGCAGCGCGTGTCCATCGAGTTGCAGTCTGGCTGCATCTTCATCAGCGGAGCCGTCGAGTTTGACGACCGGCCTGGCCCTGTGCGTGATGCCCTGGCCGACTCGGTCCAGGCGTGGCTGTCGGCCTTCTGCCGTGCGCTGGAGCAGGCCAAGGAGGTGGGCGAGTTGCGCCCCGATGCGGACGAACGCCAGGCCGCCTTCGAGATCCACGGTCTGATCCTGTCATTGCACTATGAAGCCCGATTTCTGAAAACCCCCGGTGCTTTGGCCCGTGCCAACACCGGCTTTGACAACATCCTGGCGCGTTACGGCACGCCTTAGATCGCACCTCCAACCTCTTCTTTCGTACCTCTTCAAGCACCTCCAAGGATTAACCATGCCAACTTACACGCCCCCCCTGCGCGACATGCAATTTGTGATGCACGAAGTGCTCAAGGTCACAGACGATCTGAAGCTGTGCCCACAGCATGTGGACACCGATGCAGACACCATCAACGCCGTGCTGGAAGAGGGTGGCAAGTTCGCCTCCGAGGTCGCCTTTCCGCTGAACATCAGCGGCGACGCCGAAGGCTGCACGCTGGACAAAACCACCCACGAAGTCACCGCGCCCAAGGGCTTCAAGCAAGCCTACGCCCAGTACGTCGAAGGCGGCTGGGCCGCACTCAGCTGCGACCCGGCCTACGGCGGCCAGGGCCTGCCTTTCGTGGTGAACCAGTGCTTCTATGAAATGCTGAACTCGGCCAACCAGGCCTGGACCATGTACCCCGGCCTGTCGCACGGCGCATACGAAGCCTTGTTGGCGCACGGCACGGATGCGCAAAAAGCGCTGTACCTGCCCAAGCTGGTCAGCGGCCAGTGGACTGGCTCCATGTGCCTGACCGAGCCGCATTGCGGTACCGACCTGGGCCTGCTGCGCACCAAGGCTGAACCCCTGGCGGACGGCAGCTATGCCATCACCGGCAACAAGATTTTCATCAGCGCGGGTGAGCACGATCTGGCCGAGAACATCGTTCACCTGGTGCTGGCCCGCCTGCCGGACGCACCGCAGGGCAGCAAGGGCATCAGCCTGTTTGCCGTACCCAAGTTCAACGTCGCTGCCGACGGCACGCTGGGTACGCGCAACGGCATCTATTGCGGTGGCTTGGAGCACAAGATGGGCATCCACGGCAACAGCACCTGCCAGATGGTGCTGGACGGCGCCATCGGCACCATCGTGGGCCAACCCAACAAGGGCTTGGCGGCGATGTTTGTGATGATGAACGCGGCCCGCCTGGGCGTGGGCAACCAGTCGCTGGGCCTGACCGAGGTGGCCTACCAGAACGCCCTGGCCTACGCCAAGGACCGCATCCAGATGCGCTCGCTGACCGGCACCAAGGCCAAGGACAAACCGGCCGACCCCATCATCGTGCACCCCGATGTGCGCAAGATGCTGCTCACCGCCAAGGCCTACGCCGAAGGTGGCCGTGCGCTGGGCATTTTCTGCGGCGTGCTGCTGGACAAGGAGCACAGCCACCCCGACGAAAAGGTGCGCGCAGAATCCGGCGAGATGCTGGCCCTGCTGACCCCCATCGTCAAAGCCTTCCTGACCGACAACGGCCATATCTCCACCAATGCCTGCATGCAGGTGTTTGGCGGCCACGGCTTCATCAAGGAATGGGGCATGGAGCAGTATGTGCGCGACAACCGCATCAACATGATCTACGAAGGCACCAACACCATCCAGAGCCTGGACCTGCTGGGCCGCAAGATCCTGGGCAACAACGGCGCCACGCTGAAGAAGTTCGGCCGCCTGGTCGCCGCGCTGGTCGAAGAAGAGGGTGTGAATGAAAAGATGGGCGAGTTCATCACCCCCATCGCCATCCTCGGCGACCAGGTCACCAAGCTGACCACCGAGCTGGGCTTCAAGGGCTTCCAGAACGCCGACGAAGTGGGGGCTGCTGCGGTGGACTATCTGCGCGTCGCCGGCCACCTGGTGTTTGGCTACTTCTGGGCCCGCATGGCGCAAGTGGCGCTGCGTGAAATCGCTGCTGGCAGCACCGACCCGTTCTACCAAGCCAAGCTGCAAACCGCGCGCTTCTACTTCGCCAAGCTGTTCCCCGAAACCGCTACGCTGATGCGCACCATCCGTACCGGCAGCAAGGCGCTGATGGATACCGACGCCGCTCTTGCTTAAAACCCGCACCGGAGACACGCCATGAAAAAATTGATAGCACTCTGCGCAGGATTTATATGCGCTAGCGGCGTATTTGCCCAAATGACCCCTGAGGGACTTTGGCGCTCGGTAGACGACAAAACCGGTCAGCCCAAGGCAGAGATTCGCATCACCGCCGTGAACGGCGTGCTCTCCGGCGTGGTGGAAAAAGCCCTGACCACCAGCGGTGAACCCAACTGCACCGAGTGCACCGACGACCGCAAGGACAAGCCCAAGCTGGGCATGGAAATCATCCGCGGTGCCAAGAAAACCGAGGGCAAGGACTTGTGGGAAGACGGCAAGATCCTCGATCCCGACAACGGCAAGAACTACACCCTGCGCATGGTGCCGCTGGAAGACGGCAAGAAGCTCCAGGTGCGTGGCTATATCGGCCCGTTTTACCGCACCCAGGTGTGGCAACGTATTCAATGATTTAGGAAGATCCGAATGTCCAGATTCCCCATCAAAAAAGTCGCCGTGCTCGGCGCAGGCGTGATGGGTGCGCAAATTGCTGCGCACCTGGTCAACGTCAAAGTGCAGGTCGTGCTGTTCGACCTGAAGGCCAAGGAAGGCCCCGCCAACGGCATCACCGCCAAGGCCATCGCCAACCTGAAGAAGCTCAAGCCCGCGCCGCTGGGTGTGGCTGAAGATGCAGACCTGATCCAGCAGGCCAATTACGACGACCACCTGGAGCAGTTGAAAGACTGCGACCTGGTCATCGAAGCCATCGCCGAACGCATGGACTGGAAGCTCGATCTGTACAAGAAGATCGCGCCCTTCGTGGCGCCGCACGCGCTGGTGGCGTCGAACACCTCCGGCCTGTCGATCACCAAGCTCAGCGAAGCTTTGCCCGAAGAAATCAAGCCGCGTTTTTGCGGCATCCACTTCTTCAACCCACCGCGCTACATGTACTTGGTGGAGCTGATCAACACGCCCACCACCCGGCCCGAGGCGCTGGACCAACTGGAAGCCTTTGTCACCACCAGCCTGGGCAAGGGCGTGGTGCGCGCCAAGGACACACCGAACTTCATCGCCAACCGCGTCGGCATCGCCGGCATGCTGGGCATCATCGGCGAGACGGCCAAGTTCGGCCTGACCTATGACGTGGTCGACGACCTGACCGGCAAGCGCCTGGGCCGCGCCAGCTCGGGCACCTTCCGCACCGCCGACGTGGTGGGCCTGGACACCATGGCCCATGTGGTCAAGACCTTGCAGGACAATTTGAGCCTGGAGACCGATCCGTTCTACGGCAGCTACGGCACGCCGCCCGTGCTGGCCAAGCTGCTGGAACTGGGCAACCTGGGCCAGAAGGCCAAGGCCGGTTTCTTCAAGAAAGTAGGCCGCGACATCCTGCGCTTCGACATGGCCTCCGGTACCTACGTGGCCGGTGGCGAGAAGGCTGACGAGGTCTACGGCCGCATGCTGAAAAAGCCGGCCGCCGAGCGCCTGGCGCTGCTGCGCAACAGCGAAGGCCCGCAAGGCCAGTTCCTGTGGGCAGTGCTGCGCAACAGCTTCCACTACGCCGCCGTGCACCTGCAAACCATTGCCGAAACCGCACGCGATGTGGACCTGGCGATGCGCTGGGGCTTCGGCATGCAGCAAGGCCCGTTCGAACTCTGGCAAGAAGCCGGCTGGCTGACGGTAGCCAACTGGATCAAGGAAGACATCGCCGCCGGCAAGGCTCTGAGCGATGCGCCGCTGCCCGACTGGGTGTTCAACGGCCCGGTGGCGGAGGCTGGTGGCGTGCACACGGCCGAAGGCTCATGGAACCCGTCTACTTCCAAATTTGTAGCGCGTCACGCACTACCTGTCTACGCCAGGCAGCTATTTCCTGAAAAAATCTCCGGCCACACCCAAGGCCTGGGCCTGGGTGGCGGCTTCGAAACTGCAGGCAAAACGCTGCATGAAGACAAAGCCATCCGCTTGTGGACGCTAGACGACCAAATCATCATCGCCAGCATCAAGACCAAGATGCACGCCATCAGCCCCGAAGTCTCCGAAGGCCTGGCCCGCGCAGTCGATCTGGCCGAGAAAGATTACGCCGGCGTGGTGATCTGGTCGGGCGACGAGCCCTTCAGCGCCGGTGCCGACCTGCAGGCCATGCTGCCCGGCTTCATGATGGGCGGCGCGGGTGCCATCAACAAGATGGAAAAAGCACTGCAGCAAGTGATGCTGAAAATTCGCTACGCCAACGTGCCTGTCGTCTCTGCCGTGCGCGGCCTGGCGCTGGGCGGTGGCTGCGAGCTGGCCGTGCATTCGGCCCGCCGCGTGGTCGCGATGGAGAGCTATATCGGCCTGGTCGAAGTCGGCGTGGGCCTGGTGCCCGGTGCCGGCGGCCTGACCTATATCGCCCGCCGTGCGGCTGAAAACGCGGCCCTGTCCACGCACAAAGACCTGCTGCCCTTCCTGACGGAGGGCTTCACCGCTGCGGCCATGGCCAAGGTGGGCACCAGCGCATTGGAAAGCCGCAAGCTGGGCTATCTGCTGGACAGCGACGTCATCGTGCCGAACAAGGACGAGCTGCTGTTCGTGGCACTGAACGAGGCCAAGGCCATGGCCGCTGGCGGCTACCGCGCGCCGCACAAGCGCCAGTTTTTGGTGGCGGGCCGCAATGGCAAGGCCACCATCCAGGGCCAACTGGTCAATATGCGCGACGGCGGCTTCATCAGCCAGCACGACTTCCACATCGCCAGCCTGATCGCCGGCGTGGTGACTGGCGGCGACGTGGACAACGGCACCCTGGTGACCGAGGAATACATCATGACGTTGGAGCGCAAAGCCTTCTGCAGCCTGCTGGAGAACGCCAAGACGCAGGAACGCATCATGGGCATGCTGAGTACGGGCAAGCCTGTGCGGAACTAACGGCAATGGACCCCGACTTCCTCCTTCCCCCGCCGGGGGCGGCCGGGATGGGGGCTTGCACCATGCACAACCACGCCACACCCGCCGCCAACGCCAACGCCCGCCTTTTACGGGCGGGAATGACCGACTCCGAGCGGCGGCTGTGGTCGCGTTTGCGCAGGGAGCAGTTGGGTGTGAAGTTTCGCCGCCAGCATCCGCTGGGCAACTTTATTGCCGACTTTGCGTGTTTGGCCCCCAAACTGGTGGTCGAACTCGATGGCTCCCAGCATGCCGACCAAGCTGTGTATGACGCGCGCCGCGAGGCGTTTTTTCGCAGCCTGGGCTTTACCGTGCTGCGCTTTGCGACCGACGCGCCTTTTTCTAATCTTGATGGGGTGTTGGTGGTGATTTTGGAAGCGCTCACTGCCGCCAAAGCCCTGCCCCCATCCCAACCTTCCCCCGAAGGGGGAAGGAGTAAAACCACAAGGAGCCCTCCATGAAACAAATCCAAGACGCCTACATCGTCGCCGCCACTCGCACGCCGATTGGCCGTTCGCACAAAGGCTATCTGCGCAACACCCGGCCCGACGAGCTGCTGGCCACCACGTTGCGCGCGGCGCTGGCCCAGGTGCCCGGCCTGGACCCGGCCACCATCGAAGACGTGATCTGCGGCTGCGCGATTCCTGAAGCCCAGCAGGGCCTGAACGTGGCGCGCATCGGCGCGGTGCTGGCGGGGCTGCCGAATTCGGTGGGCGGTATCACCGTCAACCGCTTTTGCGCCTCCGGCATCAGCGCGGTGCAGATGGCCGCCGACCGCATCCGCGTCGGCGAGGCCGATGTGATGTTCGCCGCCGGTGTCGAGAGCATGAGCATGGTGCCGATGATGGGCAACGGCCCCAGCCTGTCGCCGAACATCTTCACCAATACCGACGACGTGGACAACTACGGCATCGCCTACGGCATGGGCCTGACGGCGGAGAAGGTGGCGCAGCAGTGGAAGATCAGCCGCAGCGCACAAGACGAGTTCGCCTATGCATCGCACATGAAGGCACTGGCAGCGATGAAAGCCGGCTATTTCAGCGACGAGATCACCCCGATCACGGTGGACGACCGCAGTGTCGATCTGGACACCGCCAAGGTCAGCATCACCCAGCGCACCGTCAGCCTGGACGAAGGCGTGCGCCCCGAAACCACGGTGGAGGGCCTGGGCAAGCTGAAGACGGTGTTCTCGGCGCGCGGTTCGGTCACCGCCGGCAACAGTTCGCAAACCTCGGACGGCGCCGGTGCGTTGATCCTGGCTAGCGAATCGGCCATCAAGCGCTTCGGCCTGACGCCGTTGGCGCGCTTCGTCAGCTTCGCCAGCAAGGGCGTGCCGCCGCACATCATGGGCATTGGGCCGATTGAGGCGATTCCTGCTGCGCTGCGCTACGCCGGCTTGCAGCACCAGGACATCGACTGGTTCGAGCTGAACGAAGCCTTCGCGGCGCAGTCGCTGGCCGTCATCAATACCCTGGGCCTGGACCCTGCCAAGGTGAACCCGATGGGCGGCGCGATTGCGCTGGGCCACCCGCTGGGCGCCACCGGCGCCATCCGTGCCGCGACGGTGATCCATGCGCTGCGCCGCAACAACCTGAAGTACGGCATGGTGACCATGTGCGTCGGCATGGGGCAGGGTGCTGCCGGTATCTTCGAACGCATATAGAAGAGCACACCCCCAGGCTACGCGCTGCGCGTCTTCGCCAACCCCCTTGCAGGGGGCGAACCCGGTGGCCTGGCGGAGCCAGTTCCACGGGTTCTCTGGAAGGGGTGTTGATTGCGCGGGTTTGAGGCTTTTAGGCTGCTAGCGCTTATTTCATCTGCGCTGGCAGCTATTTAAATGATAGTAATGCCGCGGTTGTTAACATCCGCATTTTTCTACCGAGTGACCCCATGACCGACATCTTGACCCATACCGAAGACGGCATCTTGACCATCACGCTGAACCGCGTGGCCAAGAAGAATTCGTTGACCTCGGCGATGTACACCGCCATTGCGGATGCGCTGGACGGTGCTGCGGCCGACGCGAGTGTGCGTGTGGCCGTCATCCAGGGCCATGAAACCATCTTCTCGGCCGGTAACGACATTGGCGACTTTTTGAATGCGCCAGCGCCCACGGCAGAGTCGCCAGTGATCCGCTTCCTGCGCGTCATCAGCACATTCCCCAAGCCGCTGGTGGCGGCGGTGTGCGGTGCAGCGGTGGGCGTGGGCACCACCATGCTGTTGCACTGCGACCTGGTCTATGCAGGCGATAACGCGGCGTTCTCGCTGCCCTTCGTGAATCTGGGCCTGTGCCCCGAAGCCGGCTCCAGCTACCTGCTACCGCGTCTCATGGGCCACCAGCGCGCCGCCGAGGCATTGCTGCTGGGCGACCCGTTCACCGCAGAGACGGCGCTGGAAGTGGGCTTGATTAACCGCATCGTGCCGCCCGCCGAGGTGCATGCGCTGGCACATCGGCAGGCCTTGCGCCTGGCGGCTAAGCCGCTGGCGTCTTTGGTCACCAGCAAGCGATTGATGAAGCAGGAATTGGCAGCACCGGTAGCCGAGCGCATGGCTGAGGAAACCGGCCTCTTCGGCAAGATGCTGCGTGAGCCGGCGGCCAAGGAGGCGTTGACGGCTTTCATGGAAAACCGCAAGCCTGACTTCAGCAACTGCTGAGTTCAGCGCCCGGCCCGCACTTGGACATCCGCTAGCGAGTCCAGCAGGCCGTCACAGTCCACCGCCTCTACCGGCTCGCCGTGGTTGTAGCCGTAGCGCACCAGTAGCACCGGGCAGCCAGCGGCCCGCGCGGCCTGGGCATCGTTCTGCGAGTCGCCCAGCATCAGCGTGTGTTGTGGCAGCGTGCCCAGGGCCTCGCAGGTCTTTTGTAGCGGCAGCGGGTCGGGTTTTTTGCGCTCAAACGCATCGCCGCCGAACACATGGCTGAAGAACCCGTCCAGGCCTTTGGCCTGCAGCAAGGGCAGGGCGAAGGCGGTGGGCTTGTTGGTCAGGCAGGCCAGCTTCCAGCCCCGGTCTTGCAGGGCCCGCAAGCCCTCCAGCACGCCGGGGTACACCTGCGAGAACTGCCCGTTGATGGCCAGGTAATGGTGTTGGTAGCGGGCCCAGGCCTGCGCGTAGAGTGCTTCTATATTGATAGCTGCTGGTGTAGGTGATGTCTGCGCTAGAGCATGATTGAGTACGGAGTGCAGCAGGTGTTCCGTGCCCTTGCCCACCATGGTCTCTATGGTGTGCGGCGTGATGGCGGGCAGGCCCAGATCGGCCAGCATGCCATTCAGCGCCGCCGCGAAGTCCGCCAAGGTGTCCACCATGGTGCCGTCCAGGTCCACGATGGCGGCCTGTATCGAAGTTTGGTTTGACTGGATGGCGTTTAGAAGCATGTCATGGCATCCCAAAATACCGTGATTTTCGACCATTCAATCGCCCAAACTCACCCGGCTAGGGCTGGACGGTATACGGCAGCAGCCGGGCCTGTGATGCCGACAACAGCGCGGTCATGGCGGCGGCGGCGGCGTCTGGCTCGTGCGCCAGGATGTGGCGGTGCACATCGGCGTGCAGCGCCAGGTCTTCGCTGGGCCGTGTGGCATGGCGCAGCAGCATTTCGGACGACACCCGCAGCGCGGTTTTGATGCCGTTGCCTATGGTGATGAACATGCCGTTGCGCGACACCTCGATGATGGTCATGTGGAAGGCCAGGTCGGCCTCGGCGGCGGCGCGCACCTCGTTGCTGGTGTAGGCCTCGGCCAGCTCGTGGTAGCGGCGGTCCAGTAGCTGCATGTCGGCGGCATTGCCTGCGCGGGCGGCAAGAAAGCAGGCGCGCGGCTCGAAACACAGCCGCATCTCGTAAATGTCTTCGATGATCTTGCTGTCGAATTGGGCGTGCAGCCGCCAGGCCAGCACGTCGCGGTCCAGCAGGTTCCAGTCGGCAAAGGGCAGCACGCGGGTGCCTATCTTGGGCGACACGTCGATCAGCCGCTTGCTGGACAGCTGCTTGATGGCTTCGCGCACGGTGGTGCGGCTGACGCCATAGGCGCTGCACAGCTCGCTCTCCACCGGCAGGGCGTCGCCCGGCAGGAACTCTCCGCCGACGACGCGCATGCCAATGATTTTTGCGACCTGTGCGGTCATCGTGCCCACCAGTGGTTCACGTTCGAACATGCGTTTTCCTTGTGCGGCAAGGGGCACGGTGGCCCCTGCCTCTTTAAATACGACCGGTGGCGGTGGTGACGATCACGTTCCACGAGCCGGGTTGCAGTTCCGCCAGAATGGTTTCACCGTCGACCTGTACGTTCGGATTATTCTCCGGCACCACGGTGTTGGGGGCATCCTTGGTGTTGGTGGCCTTCATATTGCTGTGGTGCAGGGCCAGCGCGTGGTCCAGCTGGCGCGTGCGGCCCAGGCCGCGCAGCTCCACGCGCAGCTGCATGGTTTCGGTCAGGTGGCGGTTCAGCGCGAACACGGTGGTGGTGCCGGTGCTTTCGTCGTCCACCACGCAGGCGCACAGATAGGGAATTTCCGGGTGGCTCTTGGCTTCGTAGCTGGGCGACTCGATCACCGGGCGCAACACCTTGCCATGCGCAAAGCGGGTGGCTTGGGCGAAGGGGTAGAAGATGGTCTGGCGCCAGGCCGGGCCACCGGGCTCGGTCATGATGGGGCCGATCACGTTGACCAGTTGCGCCAGGCAGGCGGCCTTGACGCGGTCGGCGTTGTTCATCATCACGATGAGGGCGCCGCCGACTACCAGCGCGTCTTCGGTGTTGTAGATTTCTTCCAGCAGGCGTGGGGCCTCCGGCCAGCCGGGCTTGCGCAGGTCGTTGATGGAGCGGGCCTTGTACCAGACGTTCCATTCGTCAAACGACAGCATGATGCGCTTGGCCGAATGCTTGCGCGCCGCCACGCCATCGGCCACGGCGACGATCTCTTTAATCGACAAATCCATCTGCTCGATGCAGCCAAAGAATTCGGGCGTGGAGTCGCCGCGGTTCTCGAAATAGGTGTGCAGCGAGATGAAGTCCACGTCGTCAAAGCAGTGCTCCAGCACCGTGTCTTCCCACTTGCCGTAGGTGGGCATATTGTGTTGCGACGAGCCGCAGGCGGCGAGCTGGATGGTCGGGTCCACCAGGCGCATCAGCTTGGCGGTTTCGTGGGCGATGCGGCCGTATTCGTCGGCGGTCTTGGAGCAGATCTGCCAGGGGCCGTCCATCTCGTTGCCCAGGCACCAGAACTTGATGTCGTGCGGGGCCTCTACGCCGTGCGATTTGCGCAGGTCCGACAAGGCCGTGCCACCGGGGTGGTTGCAGTATTCGAGGAACTCGCGGGCTTCGTCCGGGCCGCGCGTGCCCAGGTTGACGGCCCACATCGGTTCGATGTCGGTGGCCTTGCACCACTCCATGAATTCATTGGTGCCGAACTGGTTGGTTTCGGTGGAAGCCCAGGCCAGGTCCAGCCGCACCGGGCGGTCTGCGGCCGGGCCTACGCCGTCTTCCCAGTTGTAGCCCGAGACAAAGTTGCCGCCGGGGTAGCGCACGATGGTGGGGCCAAGCTCGCGCGTCAGCTCCATCACGTCGCCGCGGAAGCCGCGTTCGTCGGCCGTGGGGTGGCCGGGTTCGTAGATGCCGGTGTAGACCGCGCGGCCGAGGTGTTCGACGAAGGAGCCGAAGATGCGTCGGTCGAGGTCAGAGACAACGAAATCGCGGTCAACGACCAGGCGGGTGGAGATCATGGTGTGCTTCCTGTAAAAAAAGGGGAGTGGGGGCCGCCCTCACGGCCCGGAGAGATCACAAAGGTGTTTAGGGCAAAGCTGAACAAGTCGCTCGCGGTCTGCGCATCCCTGGTCTCGGGCGGTCTGCGGCGTTGCAAATCCTCGCCATAGCCCAAGCTATGTCTGCGGTTTGCGCCTTGCATCCCATCCCGATCCAGGGCGCGCAGCCTCGCGGGGACTTATTCAGCGTCGCCTTAGCGGACGGTGGCCAGCAGCTTGTTAACCCGCTCTTCGCCGGCTTTTTGCACAGCGTCGATCGGCTTTTGGGTCAGCAGCATGTTGATCATTTCTTCGCCCACGATGGCTTCGATGGCGCGCTGGCGTGGCACGTTGCTGGGCAGGGACACGCCGATGGAGCTGATCTCCAGGATGTTGCTGCGGAATGGCAGCTTCTTGAAGTCGTCACGGGCGGTGGCGCTGCTGTTGGCGGGCAGGTGGCCGGTACGGGCCCATTCGTAGTCGCGGTCCCACAGGAACTTCATGAAGGTCAGCGCGGCCTTGCGGGTCTTCTCGTCTTTGGCGCCGCCCTTGAGCATGACCCAGCTATGGCCGTCGGCAAAAGCGGCTTTCTTGGCGTAAATCTTGGCGAAGGGCACCACCGAGTAGCCGCCTTTCAGGGGCGAGTCGGCCTTGTCGGCTGCATCCACAAAGTCGCTAATCGTCCAGGTGCCCACGATGTGCACGCCAACATCGCCGTTGATGAAGGCCTGGTTGGCTGCGCCGTAGTCCATATTGGGTTTGACCAGGCCTTCGGTGTACAGCGTGTTCATTAGCTCCAGCGCGTTGCGGGCGGGCTTGGAGTGCAGGTCAATCTGCTTGCCGTTAGCCGAGAACAGTGTGCCGTTTTGCTGCGCAACCAGGGTCACCAGGGTGCGGTAGTTGGCGGCAGCATCGGAGGCGGGCCAGCCCAGGTAGGCCTTGCCGGTGGCCGCCTTGAACTTGCGGGCCTGGGCCAGCAGCTCCTCAGGGGTTTGCGGCAGTACGGGAGTGCCATCGGCGTTGGTCAGCCCGGCTTTCTTCATCAGGTTGCCGTTGATGTGCCAGAGCCAGGACCAGGTATCGAAGGGCAGGGCGTAGGTTTTGCCGCCGATCTGTGTGCCCTTTTTGGCCTGTTCGCTGAACTGGTCGGTGCTGATACCGACCGACTTGAAGCCTTCGTCCAGCGGCTCCACCAGCTTGCGCGCCACGTAGTCGCCGAGTACAGATTCGTGCATCACGGTGATGGTGGGCACGTCTTTGGCGACGATGCGGGCACTGAGCTGGTCGTAGTAAGGGGCCCATTCAGCGATTTGTGGTTTGACCACAATGCCCTGCTTGTTGGTGGCGTTGAACTCGTTGATCAGCGTGGTGATGATGCCGCACTCGCCAT
The DNA here is from genome assembly GCA_026400275.1 of Burkholderiales bacterium. Classification (GTDB taxonomy): domain Bacteria; phylum Pseudomonadota; class Gammaproteobacteria; order Burkholderiales; family Burkholderiaceae_C; genus Rhodoferax_B. The sequence goes on along the minus strand of JAPLPK010000070.1, from coordinate 12,293 downwards.
GTGCCTTGCTGGCATCGACGGCTTTGCCGTAGTCGGCATCGCAGGCCCCGAAGAAGCGGGCCACGGTGATTTCGGTCTTGTCCTGCGCGGCGCACAGGGCGCTGCCGGTGGCCAGTGTGATGGCAACCAAGCTGGTTGCGAGCATTTTCAGTTTCATGCTTTGTCTCCTCGTTTGTAGGCCGTGGCCATTTTTTAATGTGCAGCGGATCGGCGCTGCCCCGGTAAAAGGCTTCAGCGTGTGGCCGTGCCGGCCACAGCGGTGACGATGTATTTCTGGAAAAACAGGTACAGCACAAACAGCGGCAGCCCGGCAAACACCGCCTGTGACATCAGGTAGCCAATGCCCTCGCTTTGTGCAAAGTTCGACTGGCTGGAGGCCAGGCCCAGGGTGATGGTGTACATCTCGGACTTCGAGGCCGACACCAGTGGCCACAGGTAGTCGTTCCAGGCGTTCAAGAAAGTGAAGATGCCCAGGGTGGCCTGCGCCGGCACCGACAGCGGCAGGATGATTTGCCAGAAGATCTTCAGCTTTGACGCGTTGTCCAGCATGGCGGCTTCTTCCAGCTCGACCGGAATGCCCCGGAAATACTGCGCCATCAGGTACACGCCAAACGGGGCGGCCAGCTTGGGCAGGATCAGCGCGCTGTAGGTGTTGTGCAGCTCCAGATCGGCAAACAGGCGGTGCAGCGGCACGATGATGGCCTGCTCGGGCACGGCCAGTCCGGCCAGCACGCAGGCAAACAAGATGCGCCGTCCGGGGAAGGTGGTGCGCGCAAAGCCGTAGCCCGCCAGCGAGGCAATCACCAGCGTCAGAAAGGTCTGCCCCAGCGACACGATGGCGCTGTTCAGCAGCCAGCGGAAGACCTGCGATGTACCCAGGATGTCGGTGTAGTTCTTCAGCGTGAACGGGGGCGAGAACAGTACGTCAGTGCGCGCCATCAGTGCCGCGTTGGGCTTGAATGACAGCATGAAGATCCATACCAGCGGAGCCACCCACAGGCAGGCCAGGGCGATGGTGGCGGCCAGAATCAGCCGGTCGCCCCAGCGGCTTTTCAACATACGGCTCATGCGTGTTTCTCCTGTGCGGCACGTTGGCGGCCCAGCCAGGCCTGTACGCTCACCCCGATCAGCATCAGGCCAAACAGCACCTGTGCAGCGGCGGCCGAATAGCCCAGCGCCCATTGGGTAAAGCCGGTCTCGTAAATGAATTGCACGATGGGGCGCGAGGTGTTGTTGGGCCCGCCCTGCGTCATCAGGTACGACTGGCCAAACAGCTGGAACTGCAAAATCACCTCGATCACCGCCACCAGCGCCACCGTGCCTTTGATGGACGGCAGGGTGATGGCGACAAAGGTGCGCCAGCGGCCCGCGTTGTCCAGCGCGGCGGCCTCGTACATCTCTTGCGGAATCTGCTGCAGCGCGGCCAGGAACAGCATCATCGGCAGGCCCACAATCCACCACACGGTGACCAGCGCCACCGCAGGCAGGGCCATGGCATCGCTGACCAGCGGGGCGATGGGGGCCAGGCCCATGCCGGTCATAAGGTTCGACAGCAGGCCTTTGTCGGGCATCAGCACCAGCCGCCAGACCAGCGTGACGATGGTCACCGACAGCACCGACGAGCCAAAAAAGATGGCGCGCAGCACCGCACCGGTGCGCCCGGGCCGGTTAAGGGCCAAGGCGAGCGCCAACCCGAGGGCGACGAACACCGGGGTTGTCATGCCGACAAAGTAGAACGTGTTGCGCACCGCACCCAGAAAGATGTCGTCGTGCAGCAGGTCGGCGTAGTTTTTCAGGCCGATGAAGTCGCTGGTGTCGGCCAGCATGTCCACATCGCGCAGGCTCAACCACCAGCCCATCACCAGGGGCAGCACCAGCAGCAACAGATAGACCACCAGGTAGGGCAGAACGAAAAGGCCGTTCAGCCAATGTTTGGGTTGTTTGCGTGCCATGGCGGCCTCACTGCGGCGCGTGGTGGGCCAGGCCCGCCGCGTCAAACACATGCAGGCGCGCGCTGTCGATGCGCAGCGCCACGGCTTCACCGGGGGCGACGCCGCTGTCGCGGTGTGCCTCGGCCACCACGGTGCTGCCATCGGCTAGGCTGACGTGCGCCAGGGTGCGGTCGCCCAGGCGCTCTACCACGTCCACCCGGCCGGGTAGTTCGCCCTGCGTGTCCAGTGTGATGAATTCGGCGCGAATGCCCAGGGTGAGTGCACCGGCGGGTACATCTGCATCGCGCAGGGCGGTTTGGAACACGCTGCCGTGTGCGAGGCGCAGGCATAGACGCCCGTCTTGCGGGGCCGCGCGCTCGGTGTCTAAAAAGTTCATGGCCGGCTGGCCGATGAAGCCGGCCACAAAGCGGGTGGCCGGGCGGCGGTAGATGTCCATGGGCGCGCCGATCTGCTCGATCTTCCCCTTGTTCATCACCACGATACGGGTCGCCAGCGTCATGGCCTCGACCTGGTCGTGGGTGACGAACACCATGGTCGACTGCAGGCGCTGGTGCAGGCGTGCCAGCTCGACCCGGGTGCGGGTGCGCAGGGCGGCGTCCAGATTCGACAGGGGTTCGTCAAACAAAAACGCGCTGGGGTTTTTCACGATGGAGCGGCCAATCGCCACGCGCTGGCGTTGCCCGCCAGATAACTGGCCGGGCTTGCGCTGCAGCAGGGGCTCCAGCTCCAGCATGCGGGCGGCGTCGGTGATGCGGGTGCTGATCTCGGCCTCGGCCAAGCCGATGTTGCGCATGCCGAAAGCCATGTTGTCGTACACGCTCATGTGCGGGTACAGCGCATAGTGCTGGAACACCATGGCCACGCCGCGCTGGCCGGGCGGCAGGTCGGTCACGTCCTTGCCCGCAATGGTGATGCTGCCGCTGGTGACAGGCTCCAGGCCGGCCATCATGCGCAGCAGGGTCGATTTGCCGCAGCCCGAGGGGCCGAGGAACACCAGGAACTCGCCTTGTGCGATGTCCAGGCTCAGATCGTTCATCACCGCCACGTTGCCGTAGTGCTTGCTGACCCGGTTCAGTTGAATGCCTGCCACGTCTTGTCTCCAATATGTCTTTGGTATTATGAAAGACAATCATAGAGGCGGCAAAGTTGGGCTGTCAACCGCAATCGATGCTGCATCGCAGCATGGCTAGCGGCTTCGCGTAATTGAGTTTGCTATAAATTAAATAGCTTCTGCCGCAGGTGCTATCTGCGCTGTAGCCGCATTTTGTCTATACCGCCAGTGGCGGCGGTTCAGCCCGCCTTGCGCAGGGTCAGGTTGATGCGCTGCGCGCCCAGCAGCGGGTGTTCGGCTTGCGCCACGGGCAGCACGCCGTGGTAGCGCAGGCGGTCGGCGCCGCCCCAGACCACCACGTCGCCGTGCGCCAGTGGTACCCGCAGGGTCTTGCCGACGCGGTCCAAGCCGCCCAGCACAAAGGTCGCTGGTATACCTAGCGATACCGAAACGATGGGCGCGCTGTAGTCGCGCTCGTCCTTGTCCTGGTGCAGCGACAGGCGGGCGCCCGGCCGGTAGCGGTTGACCAAGCAGGCGTCCGGCACAAAGTTGGCAAAGCCCGCGCGCGTTGCGGCCTCTTGCGCCAGCTGCAGCAGTACCTCGGGCAGGGGCGGCCAGGGTTGGCGGGTATCGGGGTCGAGCGCGCTGTAGCGGTAACCGTGGCGGTCGCTGGTCCAGCCCAGGGCTCCGCAGTTGGTCAGCGCCACCGACATAGCCTGGCCGCCCGGAGTGACCATGTGGCGAAAGGGCGCGGTGTGTTGTATCTGCTCCAGCGCGGCCAACAGGCGGGGCACATAGGGCAGGGCCAGCCCCTTCAGCAGCTTGGCCTGCGGGGCCAGTACCAGCTCGGCCGGCGTGCCGCCAAAAAGATCGGCTTGCATGGGAAGGGTTTAGTTGCGGCAGGCCAGCGCGCTGGCCGTGGGGCTGTCGCCCATGCTGGCTAGCAAGGTGGGCGCCAGTGACTTCAGCAACTGGGCTGAGAGTGCGCTGGTGAACCGGTAGTTGGCCGCATACGGCTCGTGGACATAGGCCGTCATGGTGCCAAAGAAGCGGTCGCCCAGCAGAAACACAAAGGTGGCCGAGCGGTTCACCGCACGCGAGGACACCAGCCGCCCGCCGGGCCCATAGGTTTCAAAGCGGTGGTCGCCGGTGCCGGTTTTGCCGCCGATGTCGATGTTGCTGCCATTGGCCAGCTTGAAGCCGTCGCGCAGCCGGCTGGCGGTGCCGCCGTTCACCACGTCCAGCAGCGAGCGGCGCACCACCTCGGTCAGCTCCTCGGGCAGCAGCCGCTCGGCGACGGGCGGGGCGCTTTCAAACCGGGTCGCATAGGGTGTGCCGCTAGCGAAATCCAGGCTGTGCAGCTTGCGCAGCGGCAGGCGCATGCCCTTGTTGACGATGATGCCCATCAGCTCGGCCAGGGCTGCCGGGCGGTCGCCCGACGCGCCCAGGGAGGTGGCCAGCGACGGCGTCAGCGACTCAAAGGGGTAGCCCAACCGCCGCCAGTCCTGGGCGATTTCCTGGAAGGCCTCTAGCTCCAGCATCTGGCGTATGCGTTTGTCTTGCGCCACCTTGCGGTTGCTTTTGAACAACCAGCTGTAGACCTCCTGGCGCACGCTGCCACTGGCCTGCAGGGTCTGCGCCAGCGTGGCGGTGGGCTGCTGGTGCATATAGCTGACCACCCACAGCTCCAGCGGGTGGATGCCAGCGATGTAGCCCCGGTCGGCCAGCGAAAACTTGTCTACCGCATACTTGGTGTACAACTCATGCAACTGGGTGTCGGACAAAGCCATTTCGGGCAGGCGTTGGCGCATGAAGGCCGCGAACTGCGCCAGATCCGCGTTCGGCTGCAGGCTGCGGAATACCGTGGCCAGACGTGCCGGCACCGGGCGCATGGTTTGCAGCAGCAGGTCTTGGGCGGCATCGGGCGCCAGCCCCTGGTATTTGCGGTAGAAGCGGGCCATGAACTGGCGGCCTTCCTTGTCGGCAAAGCGGGCCAGGATTTCCTGCCGCGCGGGCGAGTCTGCGGCCGGTAGCGCGGCGCTGCTGGCGCCCGAGCGTTCGAACTGGTAGTACTGCACCACGTCACGCATCAGCCGCACAAACACCAGGTTCACCGAGTGCTGGAAGCTCTCGCGCACCGTCATCACTTTGTAGTTTTCTTCGGGCTCGAAGTTCTCAAAGCTTTGCACGCCGCCGCCGGTGACAAAGCTCTCGCCCGGGTTGCCGGAGTAGCGGCGTTCCATGGCCGCCTCCAGCATGGGGCGCAGGCTTTTGTCTTGCGCCTGGGCGATGTAGGCGCGGGCCCAGCGGCTCAGCGTGTCGGCGTCATCGCCCTTGGCGGCGGCCAGCTCCTGTGGGCCCATGTCTGCATAGCGCTGGTGCAGCGCGGTGATGATTTCCAGGTAGGTGATCAGCGTGCGCAGCTTGGCGGTGGAGCCCAGGTTCAGCCGTGCGCCTTCGTTGATGTCGAAGGGCTGGTCGAAGTTGTCGGTCTGCACGCGCAGCAGGTTGGCGCCGTCGCGCTGTTCAAACAGCGTGAAGCTGAACACCAGCTTGCTGGGGTCGTCGCCGGGGCTGAGCATATTGCGGCCATACAGGCCGGCGGCCTTGGCGCTGGCGGGATCGCTCAGCTGGCGCAGCACCGTGCCGACTTCGCGCTGTACCTCGCCGTTCAGGCTGGCGTTGGCCGACATATCGAAGCGGTCCAGGTCGTACAGGTGTTTCACCTGCAACAGGCTGGACAGATGGGCGCGCAGAGCCGTTACCGCCTTGCGTGTGACAAAGGACACCGGAGGGGCCGCACCTGTATCTTGTTGCAGTTTCAGCTGGATGGGCAGGGCTGCATCGCGCAGCGCGGGCGAGATGATGCCGGCGGTGGCCAGCATGCGCAAATGGCTGTCGGTCAGCTGCTGCAGCGCGGCCCGGCCTTCGCGCAAGTAGTACGAGGGCCGGCGCTGCGCAATCATCAGCGACAGTGCCTGTTTGAAGGCCTCCGCCCGGCTCTGCAACGCGGCGCCGGTTTCATCGGCATTGTCTTGCAGCAGCTGGTTCGCTTCAGCAAAGTCGCGCCCGTACCAGGCCCACAGGCCGTCGCCCATGCCGTTGACTTCGCCGTAGCCGGGCTTGGCGGCCAGCGGCACGGTGTTCAGGTAGTCCACCACGGTTTGCTGGCGGAAGGCCAGGGTGTTTTCGCCGCCCATATAGGTCTTGATGGAGGCGCTGGCCATTTGCCGCAGCTTCTCGCGCGGCGAGGCGGTGCGGCCGTCGGGCGAATGGCGGTATTTTTCGATCTGCGTGACCAGTGTGCTGGCACCGGGGGCTTCGTGTGACTTGTCCACCGCGTGCACCACCTGGTCGGCCAGGGCCTTGCTGAAGCGCCCCCAGTTGATGGCGGGGTTGTGCTGGGGCTGGCTGTTGTCCAGCAGGTCGCGGTCTTCGATGAACAGCAAGGTATTGACCAGCAGCGACGGCACGGCGCGGAAGTCCGCATAGCCGCGCTCAGGGTAGCGTTCCGAATACAAGGTTTGGGCATTGCAGTCGCGCAGGTTCAGCCCGGCCTGGTTCTTTTCAGGGTAGGGCAGTGGCAGCCCGTTGTCGGCCAGTTCGGCCATGCGTGGCGAGATGCGCGCTTGCTCGGTGACGGTGTAGCCGCGTGCGGTCAGGGACTGGGTGAAGGTGGGAATCTGGCTATAGCCCAGGCGCTCGTCGTAGGGCCCGCTGTGTGGGAAGCGGATGGCGTCCTCGGGGCTGGCCCCAGGTTCCGGCGCAAAGCGCAGCTCCTTCCCCAGCCGTGACAGATAGCGCGCCTGCAGCCGGGAGGTGTTGAGCTCATCCGCGACCAGCCAAGCCAATAGCGCCATCAATCCCAGCAGGATGGCCAGTAAGAGCAGTTTCCACCTAGTTCGTAACAGCAATTTTTAGACGTTGGAAATGCAACTTTGCAGCCCTATGTTAGGGCCAAATTCAGCCGGATCTTGTGGCTTTTTTGTGTCTAAAAGACAGGGAATGTTCTTAGATAAATGTGTGATCTTCAGGTAACCCAAACCGGGAAAACTTGTACATTGATTTGCTGTCGGTGACTGGCTTCAGGCTGTTGCCTGCGTGCTGTTCGAGGGAACCCACGCGCGTACCTGGTTGCGGCCGGAGTTTTTGGCTTGGTAGAGGGCTGCATCTGCACTGCGGATGAGGTCTTCCGCAGACCTGGCATGCTCTGGGAATACGGCAACGCCCAGGGAGATAGTGGCTAGGATGCGGTGTTCCCCGAAGGTCACCACTGCCTTGCTGAAATTAACCCGCAACTCTTCTGCGCGCTCCATTGCCGCGTCTAGCGGCATCGTGGGTAGCAACAGCAGGAATTCTTCGCCGCCATAGCGGCAGGCCACATCGGAGCTGCGCGCGGCTTCCATCAGTAAGTGGCCCAGATGCACCAGCACCTGGTCGCCAGCCGGATGGCCGTAGCTGTCATTCACCTTTTTGAAGTGGTCAATATCCAGCAGGATGATGGACAAGGGCAGTCCATCACGTTGGCAACGTGCGAGCTCGCGGTCAAGGGTATTGCCCAGGTAGCGGCGGTTGTACAGGCCCGTCAGCGGGTCGCGGTTGGCCTGCTCACTCAGGCGTGTTTGCAGCGCATCAATTTCGAATAGTTTGCACTGCAGGTCTTTGTTGGCAGAAAGCAGCTGGGTTTCGCGCTCTTGCAGTTGTTGGCGCATTTTGCTCAGCTGGCGGTTGCGTTCAAAGCCCATGTTGTTCATGGCCAGCAAATACCAGCCCAGCCCCAGCATGCAGAAGGACGAGGTCAGCGTGTCGGTGCCAGGCGCCCAGCGCAACCCACCGATGGGTAACCAAAGTGCCATCCCCAGCACCAATGCCAGCAGCGCTTGAATGACACCGCTCCAGCCTCGGTTGGCTGCGTTGTTCGACAGGGTGCCCATGGCCCCGGAAAATGTAATCCACGCGGGGAACCCCATGCCTGCAGCGGTCATGCCTAGCAAGACTGAATCTACCAGCAGGTTGCGGGTTTCGGTGGCGACCGGGTCACTGGCTTTGCGCGCACGTAGAAATTGCACATGCGGGTAGACCAGAAACGCCATGCCCAGCAAAAGCCAGGGCATGGGCTGGCTCTGGCCCTGCTCCACCATGTGCAGGCCGTATGCGACGAACATCAAGGCAAATGATATGGTGCGCATGCGGTAATGCATGCGCACCAACCAGGGTATGCGGTGGGCCGAAGTCAGCACGATCCGTGGGGCTCAGACGGGGAGAAAGCCGTCTACCGACAGGTAGCGTTCACCGGTGTCGTAGTTGAAGCCCAACACGCGCGCGCCGGCGCCCAGCTCGGGCAGCTTTTGCGCAATCGCCGCCAGCGTGGCTCCACTGGAAATACCCACCAGCATGCCTTCTTCGCGCGCGCTGCGGCGGGCCATCTCACGGGCCGGCTCGGCGTCTACCTGGATGGTGCCGTCCAGCAGGGACACATCCAGGTTTTTGGGGATGAAGCCCGCGCCTATGCCCTGGATGGGGTGGGGCGCGGGGGCGCCGCCGGAGATTACGGGCGAGGCCGTGGGCTCTACCGCAAACACCTTCAGGTTCGGCCATTTTTCTTTCAGCACGCGGGCGCAGCCGGTAATGTGGCCGCCGGTGCCCACGCCAGTGATCAGTGCGTCTAAACCTTCGGGGAAGTCGGCCAAGATTTCCTGCGCCGTGGTGCGCACATGCACGTCGATATTGGCGGGGTTTTCAAACTGCTGCGGCATCCAGCTGCCTGGCGTTGCGGCCACCAGTTCCTGGGCGCGGGCGATGGCGCCCTTCATTCCCTTTTCGCGTGGGGTCAGGTCGAAGCTGGCGCCGTAGGCCAGCATCAGGCGGCGGCGCTCAATCGACATGCTGTCGGGCATCACCAGCACCAGCTTGTAGCCCTTGACTGCGGCCACCATGGCCAGACCCACGCCGGTGTTGCCCGAGGTGGGCTCGATGATGGTGCCGCCAGGTTGCAGCACGCCGGATTTCTCCGCGTCTTCCACCATGCTCAGCGCAATGCGGTCCTTGATGGAGCCGCCGGGGTTGCTGCGCTCGGACTTGATCCACACATTGGCGCCCGGGCCAAACAGGCGCTGGATGCGTACGTGCGGGGTGTTGCCAATGGTCTGCAGGATGGTGTCGGCTTTCATAGGTCTCCTTTTGGGTGGACGAAAATTTCCCATTGTGGCGCACTGCCATAATCGGGGGGTGAAGCCCGCCAGACCGCCGCTGGTGCAATCTGGGAAACCAGGCACTGGAGGAACGTCCGGACTGCATAGGGCAGCGTAGCAGCTAACGGCTGTCCACCGTGAGGTGAGGATTAGAGCAACAGAGACGAGTTTTTGCAGGCAACCCCCGTGGGTGGTCTGTGCGGTGTCAGCGTAAGCTGGCACGCGTGTGGCGTAAGCTGCACGCCCCCGGCGCAAGCCGGGGAAGCACAGCACCTTTTGCGGGCAGAGCCCGCAAAAGGTGAAACGGGCAATCTCTACGCGCAGCAATACCAAGTAGGCCAACGTTGACGGGGCCCCCGGAGTTGGCGGGTAGGTAGCATTGAGCCGGTGGGGCGACCCCCGGCCCAGATTAATGGCGGTCACGCCGAGGGCAACCTCGGTGCACAGAATCCGGCTTATCGGTGGGCTTCACACTTTTATGGGTCAAATCGGCCTCTGGCGCATATTCCACCTGCGCAGGCAGCTCCTTATTTGATAGCGTATGCCCCATCAACACTGCGGGCTATCGGTGCGCCACCATAATTTCCAGCTCTTTCAACCAAGGACGCAGCATGAAGTTAATGGATTACGGTTTGAAGCCCATGGATTTTCAGAACCCCGTGCCCGCCACACCGGCTAACGGCTTGTCGCGCCGCGGCTTTGCCGTGACCGCATTGGCCTCCGGCTTTGCAGTGGCCTCGAATCCGGTGCTGGCCCAGGCCATTACCACCGACACGGTCGGCTTGACGGCGGGCGAGGTCAGCATCCCGGTGGCCGACGGCAAGATCCCGGCCTACCGCGCCGTGCCCAACAAACCGGGCAAGCACCCGGTGGTGCTGGTGGTACAGGAAATTTTCGGTGTGCACGAACACATCAAGGACGTGTGCCGCCGCTATGCCAAGCAAGGCTACTACGCGATTGCCCCCGAGATGTACGCGCGCCAGGGCGATGTGTCGAAGATGAGCGACATCGGCCAGATCCTGTCCACCGTGGTGGCCAAGGTGCCGGACGCGCAAGTTGTCTCCGACCTGGATGCCGCCGTGGCCTTCGCCAAGGCCAGCGGCAGCGCCGACGCGGACCGCGTGGGCCTGGTCGGCTTCTGCTGGGGCGGCCGGGTGGCCTGGGTGTATGCGCTGAACAACCCCAAGCTGAAAGCGGCCGTGGCTTACTACGGCCTGCTGGAGGGCATGCAGTCTGACATCCGCCCGCAGGACCCGGTGCAGTTCGCATCCAGCATCAAGGTGCCGGTGCTGGGTCTGTATGCCGGGCTGGACCAGAACATCAAGGCCGAGGCGGTCAACCGCATGACCGAGGGCCTGCGTGGCTCCGGCAGCGGCTCCGAAATCGTGGTGTTCCCCAGCGTCAACCATGGTTTCAACGCCGATTACCGGCCCAGCTACGACAAGGTGGCCGCGACCTACGCGCAGAAGCTGAGCTTCGACTGGCTGAAAGACCACGGCGTCTGAGTGGCGGAAAACTGCGCGGGCGTCTTTCCGCGCGCAATGGGGTGTGCTTGCGGGAGATAATTCCCCCATGCACATCCCATTCACCAAAATGCAGGGCGCGGGCAACGACTTTGTGGTGCTCGACGAGACCCAGGGCCGCCTGGGGCTGAGCACCGCCCAGTATCGCTTCCTGGCCGACCGCCACTTTGGCGTCGGCGCCGACCAAATTCTGTCCGTGCGCCGCGCCAGCGCACCGGGCATTGACTTCGAATACGCCATCCACAACGCCGATGGCGGCGAGGTGGAGCACTGCGGCAACGGCGCGCGCTGCTTTATGCGCTTCGTCCACAGCCGTGGCCTGACCCAGCAAAGCAGCGTGCGCGTGCAAACCATGGAACGCGTGCTGCAGCTCAACATGCAGGACGATGGCCGCGTCACCGTGGACATGGGCCAGCCGGTGTTCGACCTGCCGCAGATCCCGTTCGACCCGCAAGGCCTGCAGCCCGTGGCTGTGAATGATTGGCAAATATGGCCGCTAGCGCAGGTAGTATCTGCGCAGGGTGCTATGTTTAGCGTAGCGGTTGTGTCCATGGGCAACCCGCATGCGGTGCACCTGGTGGACGACGCCGAAGCCACGCCGGTCGCCACCCTGGGCCCGCTAGTGCAGGCCCAGCCTTGCTTCCTGAATGGCGTGAACGCCGGTTTTATGCAGGTCGTCAGCCGCAGCCAGGTGCGCCTGCGCGTCTACGAGCGCGGCGCCGGCGAAACTCTGGCCTGCGGCACCGGCGCCTGCGCGGCGGTGGTGGCGGGCATTCGCCTGGGCCTGCTGGACGCGCGGGTGGACGTGGACACCCACGGCGGCCGCCTGACCATCGAATGGGCCGGCCTGGGCCAGCCGGTGCGGATGACCGGCCCGGCCACGACGGTTTTTGACGGCTCGATCACGATTCCAGACTCATTGATTGCACCCCTATGAACACCACCAACCCGATCACCGAAGACGACATCGCCAACTTCCTGGCCAACACGCCCGAGTTTTTTGAGCGCCATTCCCAGGTGCTGGCCTCGGTGCAGCTGACCAGCCCGCACGGCAACCGTGCCGTCAGCCTGCAAGAGCGCCAGGCCGAGATGCTGCGCGAGAAGATCAAGGGCCTGGAGCACCGCATCATGGACATGGTGCGCAACGGCAACGAGAACGTCATCATTGCCGACAAGCTGCAGCGCTGGGCGCGCAGCCTGCTGCTGACGCGCTCTGCCCGCGACCTGCCCGAGCGCATTGCGCATGAAATCGAGGTGCAGTTTTCCGTGCCGCAGGCCGCCATCAAGGTATGGGGCGTGGCCGACGAATACGCCTCCGCCCCCTGGGCCATGGGTGTCAGTGAAGACGCGAAGATTTTTGCCTCTTCGCTCACAGCGCCGTTTTGCGGTGTGAATTCGGGCTTCGAGGCGGTCAGCTGGCTGGCCGACCCGAAGGCCGCCATGTCGCTGGCGCTGATGCCGCTGCGCACCGGAGTGCTCAACAGCCCCAGCCCGGCCTTCGGCATGCTGGTATTGGCGTCGCCCGATGCCCAGCGCTTCGAGTCCGCCATGGGCACCGACTTCCTGGAGCGCATCG
>JAPLPK010000246.1 GCA_026400275.1 Burkholderiales bacterium | reverse complement strand
ACGGCAGATAGGCTCCCACCGCTTCAAATCATGTTGAACTCTCGTGTTGGCTCGTGCGCCGCCCATACACTTTAAGTACGAAGCTGCGCATTTCTTGTATCGGCTTTCTAGGGACGGCATGCGAGCGATCTTCTCAAGGCATCGGGCAAGTTGTTGCCACTCCACCGGGGCCACCGTCTTGACGTCCTTCAAAGCGCGCTGCACAGCCGCAGGGTCGATACTGTTTCTGCTGTGGTCAAAGCCTTCCACCAGATGGGTCAGATGAAGAACGCGCAGTGGATGCTGTATGTCACGCTCTGTACCAAGCTGGTTGGTTTGAATGTTTTCGGCCAATAGGCTCTGCTCCACGGGCTTCAAGAAGTCGCGTGTGCGTGCCAACACCGCTATCTTCTCTGGCGGCGTACCTGTCGCAATCAACTTCTGGATGGTGGTTGCCACCGTGTAGGTCTGGGTGGTCAAGTCATCGTTGTGAATCAACTCAGGAAAGAATCCATCACGCACGGCAACAATTGCAAGCTCCTTTGTGTGCTGAGCAATCGACGAAGCCAATGCCGCTGTTTGCCGGGTCAGTCGCCAAGAGGTTCGCATGGTCATTTGCACCACGCCGCCCATGACGTTTTTGAGCGAGTTGTAGTGGTTGCCGCCAAACCCATAAAGAGCCTGATCAGCGTCACCGAACACCATGACCTCGCTGCCTTTGCCCGCCATTGCCGCCAGCAAAGCGGTTTGGGCCGCGCTGCAATCCTGATATTCATCGACCAAGACATGTGAATAGCTGTCCCACTTCATATTGCGTTTGATGCCTTTGACGGCAATGGTCAGCATGTCCCCGTAGTCCACCTTTCCAAGCTTCTTCTTGATGGCCGCATATCTGGCGGCTATCGCCCCAACCACGTCAACATACTGATTGAGGTCTGCAAACTGGCCTGTTGAGACGGTCGTGGCGGGGGGCAAATTGGCCGCATGTGTGTATGCCAGTGCATCGAGTAAAAGCCGCATTTTTGGCTTGCTGTCACGCAGTTCACGAAGGGCAGTTTTGATCTTTTGCAGGCACTTTGATGCGATGGACAACACGCCCCGTACAACGTCTTTGAGGGTCATTCTGACGGCATCAGCCAGTAGCTTCAAGGCGTTGCTGTCGGACAACACTGTGATACCGGGATTGATCTTGGATGCGATTCCAAAGGCAAAGGCATGGGCAGTCTTGATGACTACTTGAGACAAGTCATCTATCTTCGATTTCTTGGATTGAACTGTTGTGCGCGCTGTAGTGCCCAGCTCGTCCAAGCGGCGGCGCAGTTCACGGACTGTTGCCTTTGAAAAGCTCAGCACCAATATCATCCGTGCCGGGATGCCAATTGCGAGAAGGTACAGAATTCGACGCAATAGCGTGGTGGTCTTGCCGCTGCCAGGACAGGCCAGCACTTCTACGCGCTGTGCTGTTGTCTTGACTATTTGCTGGGATTGATTGATCTGGGTAGGCATTGAATTGACTCATTGTTTTGTTGGTGACAGACGCTATTTACAAGAGTCAATTTGTGCAGATGGTTATGCTGGTTTTGTGCCTGATTGGGGTAGCGCATGTGCCATGCAATACCGAAATCAACTTCAAAACAATGAGTTTCAGATGGAATCTGATGGTGGTGAAACTGACTGAATACTTCAATATATGGAAAGAATAGTCTTCTGTATCAGCCACGGTATGTGGGTATCAGGCTTGATGTTGTAGCCACTGATCCCATGAAATAGTCGTCAGCAGGCTTTGCAATTCCGGGGTGGATTTCAAGGCGTTGTGCAAGACAAATTTGCCGTCTTCGGTATGGTCGTCAATCCACTTGTTGCCCCGTTTCAAATATGCAGGGTTGCTGGCGTTGGCTTTACCACCCAAGCTCTTTGCCAACTTGCGACCAAGCTCGGTTTTGTTTGTGATGTCATAGAGCCTTATCCGCTCTGCCCAAAAGCGATCATGGTCAAACATGATCAGATCGTCGATAGAAGCGATGCCGATTTGTGCGAGTGCATCTTTGCCAGAGGCACGCCATTCAAAGTGAAAGTCCGGGTCGTCATCATCGGATGGCCGTGCGTTGTTGATCTTGCTTGGGCGGTCGGGGTATAAAGCTACGCGACTCCCTTTTTTGGTTGGTGGCCCGCAGTACAAAGTACCTGTTTCTTGGTAACGCCTGAATGTGTGGTGTGAATACGGTATGAATACAGCGGCCAAAAAGGCGTCCATCAATCTAGTGGTGGCTGTTGCATTTCTCACCAGAATATCGCGTGCGACTTCAGCGTAGGTGACATCGACGACCATCTCTCGGCCAATAAGCTCGCGCAGCAAAATCAGGCACTTCGGCGTTGGTTGAAACATGCTCATCGAGAGTTTGCGGTTAGCGTGGAATTCGGGCTGACGTGCAGTGACTTTCAGGTCGCCGCAGTGAGGCTCCAGCAGAGCTATATCGAATGGCAACTCCGAACGGTCAAACCAAAATATCGCGTGGTCGAAGCCATCAGTGACGATGGGCACATCCGTTTGAAGCCGGGTGCGGGATGGTGTTTTCATGTTGGATTCTTTTTGTTAGTGCAACATCAAATTAGCCGTTACAGATAACGACCAAAGGCCCCCGGACACCAGCATTGCGCCAACATCAAGGGGGATGGCGTTGTCACACTACGTGCGAGGTGTCTGGAAATTCACTCCACTCGCGGCCAAGGATTACGCGACCAGCGGCCTTTTTGCCAACGCGAACCATCGGAATTTCATTCCCGTTGGCCTTGAACACAGGAATCGTGCGGTACTGTTTGCCGTTGGCGCTCACGATCTTGAGCGGCACGTAGTCGCCCCATTGCTTGTAAAAAACAGCCGTCCCGGCTTCCTGACATTGCTCAATCAGACTTTTTGCCCATAGTGGGTTCATTGGTCGTGAGTGATGTCCGGCTTCACCGCCAACGATGACCCAATCAATCTTGGCACCGTTGGGACCTGGCTGAAGGTACTTGCGAATATCCACTGGCCCAAGCAATGGCTCACAGGACAAGAAGCGCACCACTGCACGGTCATGCTCCAGCAGGTAGCGAATGCGCTTGTCGGCGGCATCTTGGTTTTCAACTGTCGTGCCAAGCCACAAGTTAGGCGGATAGTCGTAGTCCGGCGGGAGCAGTTTCTTGATATTCTGCGGACGTTTGGTAAGCACCTGCCAGTCAAGCTTTGGGGTGCGCTTGATTAAATTGATCAGGCGTTGGCGGTGAGGCACCAAGTCGAGACGGCGTTCAAAAACATCTGCCATTGAGGCGCAAAAGACCTTTTTGCGTTCACCCGCTTCGATAGCCATGCGGTTCCACAGCAGCGGCTGATCCCAGTTGCTTTCGCTCAAGAAACGGCGCTCCTTGTCATGTCCCCAAAAGTCATGCCCCCAGCGGCTCGACAACGAGCTTGCGTAGCAGTTGTCACAACCGTCACTTACTTTGACGCACCCCCACCATGGGTTAAATGTGCTGTCTGTCCATGCGATTTCTGTCTCTATTGCCATGTAAATTCTCCAGATTCATTTGCGGCCACGGCACTTTGGGCATGGCTTCGCCCAGCGGACTCGTTTGAGCCCGTATTTGCCGTTGTCTATGGGTTACTTAATCCGGCGCCTTTTCAGGGCACCGTGATGTGTCAGCGGTGAAGTGCGTTGCGACAGTTGCGCAGATTGCGGAACATTGGCGCAACGACTTCTGCTTGTTCACTCCTCTTGCGATTCATCGTCCAAGTCGTCGCTGTCATCTTCATCGTCGTCTTGGTCATCGTCATCGTTGTCGTTGTGCTCATCATCTGAACCGTCCCAAATTGTTGGGGGTGGACGATGCCCACTCGACTTCGACTTTGGTTTCGATGCGTCTTCAGCGTCGCTTTCCTCAAAGTCGAAATGCGCCAGCATCTTTTTGATCCAGTCGTCTGGCATGACCACTGGAGCACTGCGTGGCAGCTTTTGAAGCTGGCGGGTGACATTGGAAGGATGCAATTCGACAACCTTTGCAATTTTGGCGTTGGTACGCCCGGCACAATGCAAGTACCACAGTGCGCGAACATTGCTTTTTTTGCTGACGAACGGTACGAATTTCACATTGATGCGACGGTTCGCATAGCTCAAGCTGCACATCACTTTTCCGATGCCCATGCGATGCATGTCGCGTTGGCTGTGGACGTCGAAGGACATAGCCAAATCTTGATCAAAGTCAGGCTCAACTTCATCGACCTCGATAAACTCTTCACAGAGAGCGGGTAGTTCGCTCTTTTTGAAGCCTTCGGTGCAAGCCAGCATCACAATGACCAGCACTCCAGCCATTTTGGCTTCAGCGCGATACTGATTCAAGGTGTCAGCCAGTAAGAGACTGCTTGCATTTGAAATGGCTTGACTAAAGAGTACGACTGATTTTTCTCCAGATACGCCAGCGGCACGAATCATCGGAATCACGTTGCTAGCGGCCTCATCACCGCAAAAGTTGTAGCTGCCTGAACGGCTGCCAACCATACTGATCTTGTATTCCACGCCCTCCGGTGGTGCCTCGCAGAAACTGCTTTTTACCAAGATATTTTTTTGCTGCTGGGGTGTTCCAGCATAAAGGTCAATGACTTTTTTGGGCTGGTCAAACTGAAAACCAAGTGCATTGCCTGCGCGCATTGCTTGGCCTAATATTGCCAAACGTGCGTCGTTGAGGGTGTCTTGGTTGTTTGCGCCGACGATCATCAAGCCTGAAGGTATGACCGTATCTTGCAAGAGAAAGCTGCTTTTCATGCTGCGCTCCCTTGCTTCTGGTCACGTGCTGCTATGCACGATTCTATGAACCCGAGAATTTCGCTTTCTGGCCAGCCTCGTAGGCGCGGGCCAATTGGCACACCCGGCTTTATGAGGCCCTTTTTAATATATGCATAAAAAGAACTATTTGAAATTCCAAGGAGCTTGAGAACTTCACGCTTGCGAAGCAACGCTTGTTGTTTGCGGAAAAGTGCTTCCTGTAAAAATTGACCCATTTTTAATCCTTCAGTTGTATTCAATTGAGTCCGACTGAACTCAATAGGCTAAGGCCTGACGGAATTACAAAACAGGTGGGGCAGCGCGTGGAGTAACTTTCAAACGAACTTGAACTTACTATTTACGAGAGGCAACTTACTAACAATTGAAGAAGGAAATTACCAACTTGCTATGAGGTCTGAACAGCCTTGATTGCATCTGACGCTTTTTTCCCATTCGATTGAGCGAGGAAATTCGCCAGTGGTTGCAGCTTCCCATCTTTGTCTTTTTTGGACAATATGCGCTGCATTTCTCTGCCAATTGCAGAGTAGTTCAATTGATCGCCATTGAGGAATGCCGCCTTATTTGGAAAGGAATCATTGAGCATCCATGTTTCAACTAACTTAAGAAGAGCGCCGAATCTAAGTATGGAATATCTCTCGCCCTTTGGAAGATCATCAAAAACGAAATCTTCCACAGTGTTTTCAGTGCCAATTTCTAATGCCTCGCCTGACTCAACCGAACCATTTGTCAGGCCACGATCAAATATGTAAATATCAGGCCAATTTGCAGCGATCCCAAATTTAAGCACGTCAGATACCAAGACCCATCTCTCGGAGGGTTTGCTTCCAGATAACGGGTGCTCAATGGGGGGTATCACGGAACCAGGGCGACAAGTAGCATTGACGATCTTCAGCCGCTTTTTGTAGTGTTGATATTTATCCGGGTCTCCAACGCGTAATGCCTCACGCGAAGCAACAGATGGTTCAATATTCATGCTTAGTAATACTGCACACCATAATCTGCATCCCTCGCGCTGCTTCCAATAATTCCAATCTGGCTGATCAGGGAAATAAACATGTGTGCCGGATTCATCTGCCTGCCTTGGACGTTTGTTCTCTAAATCATCAATCGCCATCAAACTCTCCTTAAATCGAAATCAAAATTCGGCTGCTATGAAAATTCCATTGCCACATCCGCCGCTGTCATGCGCGCAGTCCTGACTATTTCGCGCACACTTTCGCCCCTTATCCAAGCATCCACCATATCGGCCCAAGCTTGAAGCATGACCCGCCGTTGCTCGCCATACTCAGCTTTGTTGTAGATTGAGCGAACATCGCTTTCCTCATGCGCAAGGCATTTTTCAATCCAGTCCCGATTGAAACCTGCTTCGTTCAGCAGCGACGATGCAGTTCTGCGCAGGTCATGGACGCTGAAACTGGCTAATTTAGAGGCACCAGCACTGGTGTGCTTGACCGCTGCGTCGATCACGCGATTGAGGGTGGCATCGCTGATTGGCAGCTTGAGGTCATATCGGCTCGGGTGGAGATACTTTGATGATTCAAAGCAGGTCTTAAAGGTGACGAGAATGTCCAATGCCTGCTGACTTAAATAGACAACCAATGGCTTTTTGGCCTTCATTCGCGTAGCCGGAATAGTCCAAGTACCGGCTTCAAAATCTACCTCAGTCCAAGTTCCACCAACAAACTCACCTTTGCGCACCATTGTCAGCAACACAAACTTGACGGCAAGTCGAAGGGTTGGGCTTGTGGCTGTCTCATCCAGTGCAAGAAAAAATTGTCGGATTTCTGCCGGGGAAAGCGCGCGTTCTCGTGGCTTGAATGTGGCGATGTCGCTGGGTTTGATGCTCTCAGCAGGATTTTTGAGGTCAAGAGTTTTGTCTTTGGTGTGCGCAAACCTAAACACCAGCAAGACGATTTCACGTACCTGAATGGCTGGCGCTGGCGCACCGCGTGCTTTTACTTTTTCGCACAAGGCCATTAAGGCAGCCACCGTAATTTCTTCCAGTTTCAGCTTACCGAATGGCCCGACAAGATCGCGGTTGTATATCGAGCGCCGCATAGCCAGCGTTGAGTCTGCAAGTCTCGCTCCGTTGTCAGGATCAGCCTTGTCGGTGAAGTAGCGTTCTGCCCAACTGCCAAAAGTAAGTGACTCGGCAATTTGAGTACGCTTTTCCGCTTTGGCGCGAGAAGGTGATTCGCCCTTCTCCACACTCCGGCGGGCATCCGCAAGCAGCATGCGTGCTTCTGCCAATGTGAGGCTAATGCCGTATTCCAGGTCCTCAAGCCCTCTGGCGACTTTTGAGGATAAATTTTCGTCGTAACGCCCGATCGTGAGTGTTTCGCGTCGTCCGTTAATTCGGTAGTCGTATCGAAAAGACTTGGTGCCTGAAGTGGCAACCGAAACATACATGCCGTCACGGTCAGCAACTTTGTATGTCTTCTCAGTTTGTTTGAGCTTTTTTAGTTCGGTATCAGTCAGCATGTCGGCCCTTAGTTACCGTCATTTTCTACCGTCAGACCATCCGGCGGTAGAAAAAATGACGACTCATTGGCACCTGACATTTACCGTCAAAGCAACCGTCAAAATTGACTGGCTGGCGATGGACGGTACCAAACAGCAATAGACAGTAACTTATTGATTTACAAAGAAGTTCAGTCGCATAGAAGGATGTCGTTGGACGGTGCGGAACAATTATGAATTATTCCCACTCAATGGTGGCTGGTGGCTTGCTTGATACGTCGTAGGTCACGCGGTTGATGCCGCGCACTTCGTTGATGATGCGGCCAGATACCTTCTTCAGCAGCGCGTAGGGCAGCTCGGCCCAGTCGGCAGTCATGAAGTCGCTGGTCTGCACGGCGCGCAGGGCCACCACGTAATCGTAGGTGCGGCCATCGCCCATTACGCCCACGCTCTTCACCGGCAGGAACACGGTGAAGGCCTGGCTGGTCAGCTGGTACCAGGTCTTGCCCGTGGCTTCGTCCTTGAAGTTGTGCAGTTCTTCAATGAAGATAGCGTCGGCACGGCGCAGCAGATCAGCGTACTCCTTCTTCACTTCGCCCAGAATGCGCACGCCCAGGCCGGGGCCAGGAAACGGATGGCGGTAGACCATGTTGTAAGGCAGCCCCAGGGCTACGCCGAGTTCGCGCACCTCATCCTTGAATAGCTCGCGCAGTGGCTCCAGCAGTTTCAAGCCTAGCTCGGCGGGCAAGCCGCCGACGTTGTGGTGGCTCTTGATGGTGACGGCCTTCTTGCTTTTGGCGCCGCCGGACTCGATCACGTCGGGGTAAATCGTGCCTTGGGCCAGCCATTTGGCACCCTTGGCGCCCTCGCCTTTCAGCTTTGCGGCCTCTTGTTTGAAGACGGTGACGAACTCGCCGCCGATGATCTTGCGCTTGGCTTCGGGGTCGCTCACCCCGGCCAACTTGCCCAGGAACAGATCGGAAGCATCGGCGCGGATCACTTTGGCGTGCAGCTTGCCGACGAACATGTCCATCACCATGTCGCCCTCGTTCAAGCGCAGCAGGCCGTGGTCCACGAAGACGCAGGTCAGCTGGTCGCCGATGGCGCGGTGGATCAGGGCTGCGGCCACCGATGAGTCCACGCCGCCGGACAGGCCCAGAATTACCTCTTCGTCGCCGACCTGCTCGCGGATATGCGCTACGGCTTCGCTGATGTAGTCGCCCATCACCCAGTCGGGCTTGGTGGCACAGATGCCCAGCACAAAGCGGTTCAGCAGCGCCTGGCCTTGCACGGTGTGCGTGACTTCGGGGTGGAATTGCACGGCGTAGAAATTACGCGCCTCATCGGCCATGCCAGCAATCGGACAGCTCTCGGTGCTGGCCATGAGCTTGAAGCCTGGTGGCAGCTCGGTCACCTTGTCGCCATGGCTCATCCACACATTCAGCATGCCCTCGCCTGCGGGTGTGGTGAAGTCAGCAATGTCTTTCAACAGCGCGGTGTGGCCCCGTGCGCGCACGGCGGCAAAGCCGAATTCGCGGGTGTGGCCGGTTTCCACCTTGCCACCCAGTTGCTGGGCCATGGTCTGCATGCCGTAACAAATGCCTAGCACCGGTAGGCCAAGTTCGAACACCACCTGGGGCGCTCGGTCAGTGCTTTCTTCGGTCACGCTGGCGTGGCTACCGGACAGGATGATGCCCTTCAGGTTGCCATCTGCGGCGTAATTGCGAATCCACTCGTCCGTCACATCGCAGGGATGGACTTCACAGAATACATGGGCTTCGCGTACGCGGCGGGCGATAAGCTGAGTGACTTGGGAGCCGAAGTCAAGTATGAGGATTTTTTGGTGCGTAGACATGGGCGGACGTGGGGTCAAAATCAAAAACGGGCAGCGCGTGGGCTGCCCGGATGGGGTTACTTACCGAATGCCTTATTCCGAGCGGTAGTTCGGGGCTTCTTTGGTGATCTGCACATCATGGACATGGCTTTCGCGGATGCCGGCAGAGGTGATCTCCACAAACTCAGCCTTGTTCTTCATGTCGTCGATCGTGGCGCAGCCGCAATATCCCATGCTGGCGCGGATACCGCCGGCCATTTGGAAAATGATGGACACCATAGAGCCTTTGTAGGGCACACGACCTTCAATGCCTTCTGGCACCAACTTGTCGGCGTTCGGGTTACCCGTGCTGACTTCTTGAAAGTAGCGATCTGCACTGCCTTGCTGCATGGCGCCAATGCTGCCCATGCCACGGTAGCTCTTGTAGCTGCGGCCCTGGAATAGCACGACTTCACCTGGAGCCTCTTCGGTTCCGGCGAACATACCGCCCATCATCACAGTGCTGGCGCCAGCCGCAATGGCCTTGGCGATGTCGCCGCTATAGCGGATGCCACCGTCGGCAATCAACGGTACACCGGAGCCTTGCAGGGCGGTGGCCACGTTGTCGATGGCCATGATTTGTGGCACACCTACGCCCGCAACGATGCGGGTGGTGCAGATGCTGCCGGGGCCGATGCCAACCTTGACCGCATCGGCACCAGCTTCAGCCAGCGCCAAGGCGGCTGCGCCGGTTGCGATGTTGCCGCCGATCACGTCGATTTGCGGGTAGTTTTGCTTGATCCAGCGCACACGGTCGATCACACCCTTGCTATGGCCATGGGCGGTGTCCACCACGATAGCGTCCACGCCAGCACGCACCAGGGCTTCGACGCGCTCTTCGGTGCCTTCACCCACGCCGACTGCCGCGCCCACGCGCAACTGGCCTTGGGCATCACGTGCCGCGTTGGGGAAACTGGTTTGCTTGGTGATGTCTTTGACGGTGATCAGGCCCTTGAGCTCGAATGCGTCGTTCACTACCAGCAATCGTTCGAGCTTGGATTTGTTCAGCAGTGCCTTGGCTTCTGCCAAGGAAGCGCCTTCTGTCACGGTGACCAGCTTTTCGCGTGGCGTCATGATCTGGCTGACAGGCACGTCGTAGCGAGTTTCAAAGCGCAGGTCGCGACTGGTGACAATGCCGACCACCTTGCCGCCATCACAGACAGGAAAGCCTGAGATACCCAGCTGGGCCGACATATCGATCACCTGGCGCACCGTGTGGTTCGGGGTAATGATGACCGGGTCGCGCAGCACGCCGGATTCGTAGCGCTTGACCTTCAGCACCTCAGCGGCTTGCTGCTTGGGGGTGAAGTTCTTGTGCACGATACCCATGCCGCCCTCTTGTGCCATGGCGATAGCTAGGCGGGCTTCTGTCACCGTGTCCATGGCGGCAGACACCAGGGGCAGGTTCAGGGTAATGTTGCGGGATAGACGGGTCGCAAGAGACGTGTCCTTGGGCAGGACTTGGGAGAACGCTGGCACCAACAACACATCGTCGAAAGTGAGCGCTTTTCCTAGCAGGCGCATATCAAAGCTCCAAAAGTCGTATTGTACTAGCCCGCCGCAGGGGTATTTTTTGCGAGACAGCAGCGCCCGGAGAAGCTGTAGGGCCAAAGCATTCATATCCACGCAGGCATGCGACCGCTAAACTAGCAGTATGAAATTGCACAAAACGCTCGTAGTCGCTTTGGGATGTGGGCTGTCGTTGGCGGCTTTTGCGCAATGGCAGTGGATAGATAACGCTGGAAGCAAGGTTTTTAGCGACCGCCCGCCGCCGCCCGACATTCCGGCCAAGAATATTTTGAAGCAGCCGGGCGGCTCACTGAAGTTGAAGGCCGCAACGCCAGAACAGCCGGCTTCGGCCGCATCCGCCCCCAAGATCAGTGGCGTGGACAAGGCTTTGGAGGAGAAAAAGAAGCAAGCGGATGACGCCGAGGCCGCCAAACGCAAGGCCGAGACTGATAAAAATGCCGCAGCCAAGGCTGAAAATTGCGCCCGAGCGCGCCAGTCCAAAGCCAATTACGACTCAGGCATGCGCATCGCGCGCGTCAATGAAAAAGGTGAGCGGGAAATCCTGGACGACGCAGCGCGCAACGCCGAATCACAGCGCATCCAGGACGTGATTAACGCCGATTGCAAGTAATCTGCGAAGCCAACTCAGTAACCTGATTTAGCCCCTGCCCGCTTCTGGGCAAATAAACCGGTGGTACGTGCACCCTGGCGTTTGAAGCGTGTACGCCGCGCTTCCATGGGGTCTGCTGTCAGGGGCCGGTAAATTTCCACCCGGTCGCCGTCTTCCAGCAACTGCTCCAATTGCGCCTTACGGCCCCAAACCCCCAGTGCAGCTTCGGCAAGTTGGATGTCGGGGAATCGCGTCAACACACCACTAGCACGCACGGCATCTTCCAGGCTGGCGCCTTGCACCAACGAAAAGATAGTTTCGAATACTTCACGCGGCGCCGGCGAATACACCAGCGTGATGTGGATATTCACCCGTACACCTGCTCGGCGCGTTTGACAAAAGCATCCACCAGGCTGCCGGCGATGCGATCAAACACGGGGCCCACCAGGGCCGACAAGGCCATACTGTCAAAGCCGTAGTTCAATTGCAGGTCCACGCGGCAGGCGCGCTGCTGGCCGTCGCCCACGGGTGTGAATTGCCAGTCGCCGTCCAGGTTGGAAAACGGACCTTTGACGAGCTTCATACCTACCCGGCGTCCCGGCACATGGGTATTTTGGGTGGTGAACTTCTGGTGCAGGCCGCTGAAGGCAATACCTACTTCGGCGGTCATGCCGTTCTCATCCCGGGCCAGCACAGAGGCGTGGTCGCACCAGGGTAAAAACTGCGGATACAGCTCAACTTGGGTCACAAGTTTGAACATTTCCTCGGCGCTGTACCAGATCAAGACGGACTTATGGACGTTTTTCATAGAATGGAAGGCTGCGCGGAATTGTAAAACCTGCACCGCACGCTTTCCGACTTGTACCCCATGGCCAAAAAACCCGATACCAACACCCGCATTGCCGACAATAAAAAGGCCGCTTTCAACTACTTCTTTGAGGAGCGCATTGAGTGCGGGCTAGTGCTTGAAGGGTGGGAGGTCAAGTCGCTGCGCGAAGGCAAGGTACAGCTGACCGACGGCTATGTCGTCGTGCGCAATGGCGAGCTGTTCATTATCGGCTGCCAGATCCACCCTTTGAATTCGGCCTCCACCCACATCAGCCCTGACAAAGTGCGTACCAAGAAGCTGCTGCTGCACAAGGAGCAGATCAAGAAGCTGATAGTCAAGACCGAACAAAAGGGCTACACGCTGGTGCCGCTGAACCTGCATTGGAAAGGCGGCAAGATCAAATGTGAAATTGCGCTGGCCAAAGGCAAGGCCGAGCATGACAAACGCGACACCATCAAGGACCGCGAAGGCAAGCGCGAAGTGGAACGCGCCATGAAGTCCCGCCAGCGCTAGGCGCGTCTGGGCGGCGCCACAGCCGTTTATCCCCTGGTAAAAGCCACTGGCTTCTGCCCTGGATGTTCGTTAGCATGGGAATGGCACTGTGCAACGAAAGGTCACCATGAAATTGCGTAACCAAATTCTTTCTCTGGGTTTGGTCGGTATTCTTATGGCCGGGTTGGTGGGGGGCATAAGTTTGCTCAATGCCAAACGCCTGACTGCCGCCATCAACAGCTCCATCGACATGGGAGTTGCGCTGCAAAGCAGCCAGGAGGCAGACATGATGCACGACGCCGTGCGTGGCGACGTGTTGTTAGCCCTGCTGGGAGCCACGAGCAAGGACGAAGCCCAGATCGAAGAGGCGAAGAAGGGCCTGCCCGAACACGCCAAGACATTTAACGATGCGCTGAAGACCCTGCAAGGCCTGCCCATTTCGCCTGAGGTCAAGGCCGTCATCGACAAGACCTTGCCGATGGTGAAGAGCTACACAGACTCTGCCGCTGTAGTACTGGGCCAGGCATCCACCGATCTGGTCGCAGCACAAGCTGCTGTGCCCGCCTTCCAGAAAGCCTTCACCGACCTGGAAAAGCAAATGGCCGAACAATCTGACGCTATCGAGAAAAGCGGCCACGACATGAACCAGGAGGCGCAAGACCAGGCCAACCAATCCGTGGTGCAAATCGGTCTGGCCCTGGCCCTGTCCAGTGCCGTGCTGGTGGCGGCGGCGCTCTGGCTGGCCAAATACCTGGGGCAACCTATGGCCCACGCCATGCATATCGCCGACCAGCTATCCAATGGGGACTTGTCGGTCGCTGTGCACCCCGCCGGCAACGAAGAAACCGTGCAACTGCTCAAATCCATGGCGCATATGCAAACCAACTTTGCGGGCATCGTGCACAGCGTTAAAAGCAATGCTGAAAGTGTGGCCACGGCCAGTGCTGAAATTTCGCAGGGCAACAACGACCTAAGCGCACGTACCGAAAGCCAGGCCAGCGCGCTGGAGCAGACCGCAGCGTCCATGGAAGAACTGGGCTCCACCGTCAAACAAAACGCCAGCAATGCCCAGCAGGCCAACCAGCTGGCCCAGAACGCCTCCACCGTGGCTGTGCAAGGCGGTCAAGTGGTGGGCCAGGTGGTGGAGACCATGAAGGGCATACACGACAGTTCGACCAGGATTGCCGACATCATCAGCGTGATCGACAGCATTGCCTTCCAGACCAATATCCTGGCCTTGAATGCTGCTGTGGAAGCCGCGCGTGCGGGTGAACAAGGTCGCGGATTTGCTGTGGTAGCCAGCGAGGTGCGCAGCCTGGCTGGGCGAAGCGCCAATGCGGCCAAGGAGATCAAGTTGCTTATCGGCGACAGTGTGGAGCGGGTGGCCCGGGGAACCAGTCTGGTAGACCAGGCCGGTAGCACCATGACTGAAGTGGTGGGCGCAATTCGCAAGGTCACCGACATCATGGGCGAAATCAGCCGGGCCAGCAACGAACAGTCCGCCGGGGTTTCACAGGTCGGTGAAGCCGTGACCCAGATGGACCAGGCCACCCAGCAGAACGCAGCCCTGGTCGAAGAAATGGCCGCTGCCGCCAGCGGGCTCAAGACCCAGGCCGACGGCCTGGTGCAAGCCGTGGCCGTGTTCAAACTAGCCTGATCTGAGGCAGTGGGGAACTTCAGCGCGCGAGCCGTATCATTCAGGGCATGCGTTATTGGCTTTGGTTTCTGCTCATCGTCTCGCTGCCCTTGCGTGCCTGGGTGGGTGATGCCATGGCTTTGGAAATGCTGAAGCCCCACCCAGCCGCTATGCAAAATATAGCTACTGGCGCAGCTATTACCAGCGCCAGCGCTGTTTTTGATGAGGATATGCCAGCCGAACACATGGATTGCGCCGGCCATTCCAGTCAGCCCGAACCCGATGCGGCGCCCCACTGCGGCGATGGCAGCTGCAGCCTGTGCCAGGTCTGCCATTCCGTGGCAACGGTGGCGTCCATACCGGTCCCTGCTCTGGCCTGGACACCCCATGTGCGGCCCCATGCGGGCGGCACGCCGTATGCCAGCGCCGCCGCCGCACTGGCGCTAAAACCACCCATTTCCTGAACTCGCTAGCCGTAGTCCGTCTGTACGTTGCCTGATGGCACCTGTGCGGGGCGGATAACGGTGGCCTGCCGGCCACCTCGCTCGTGTTGTTCAGGAGAATTCTGTGAAAAAAATGTCTTTCGTGGCGGGCACGCTGTTGTGCACGCCCGTCTTTGCCCAGCTGCCATCGGCGGCTGACCCCAGTATTACCGTGCCGCCCGTGGCCTACCGCTCGGTCTTTGCCAGTACCCCTGCCGGCATGGAAATGCAGGCCAGCGACTGGAAGGAGGCCAACGCCCAGGTCGGCCAGTTCCGCCGGGGCCACGCGGATGTCTTGAAGTGGGAGCAGGCCCAGCGCCCGACCACGCAGCCCAATGCATCCAAGCGGTAGCCGTATGCGAATCGCTAAGCTCAAACCTATCAGCACGGCCCTGGCCCTGCTGACCCTGGCCGGCTGCGCCTCGCTCTCACCCGATGGAGGCCTGGCTGACGTACAAAAGCTGGCCCAGGGTAAGACCGCTGGCGCACCCGTGCTACTCAGCCAGGACCCGCAGGCATCAAATACCGCCGTCGCCGAGCTGCTGGCGCAGCCATTGCAGGCCGAAGCAGCGGTGCGCATCGCCCTGCTCAATAACCCCAGGCTGCAAGAGTCGCTGGCCACGCTGGGCGTGAGCGATGCCGACCGGGTACAGATGGGGCGTCTGCCCAACCCGCACTTCGCCATTGGCCGCTTCACAGAGGGCGATAGCCGCGAAATCGAGCGCATGCTGAGCTTCAATGTGCTGGGCCTGATAACCCTGCCCTGGCGCGCCCAGTGGCAGGGCCAGCAACACGAACTGACCAAGCTACAGGCCGCGCAGGACGTTGTGCGCCTTGCGGCCGACACCCGCAAGGCCTGGATCAACGCCGTGGCCGCCCAGCAAAGTGCCCGCTATCTGCACGATGTCAAAGAGGCAGCCGAAGCCGGTGCCGAACTGGCCCGGCGCATGGCCCGCACCGGCAACTGGAGCCGCCTGGAGCAGGCCCGCGAACAGGTCTTCCTGTCCGATGCCACGGCCCAACTGGCCCGTGCCGAACAAAAGGCCTTCAGCGAACGTGAAAAGCTCACCCGCCTGCTCGGCCTGTGGGGCATGCAAGCCAGCTTTAGCCTGGCCGAGCGCCTGCCCGACCTCCCGAAAGCTGCGACCGAGATGGACGACATTGAGGCCCGCGCGCTGCGCGAGCGCCTGGATGTGCGCTCCGCCATTGCCGAGTCGGACTTTGTCGCGCAGCAAGCCGGTTTCCAACGGGTCGAGGGCTATCTGGATGGACTGACCCTGACGGCCACCCGTAACACCAGCTTCAACAACGCCAGCGGCGAGAAAACCGCCAAGCGCGGCTGGGAGCTGGAACTGCCCTTGCCCTTGTTCGACTGGGGCGGTGCGCGCAACGCCCGGGCCCAGGCCGTGTACCGGCAGTCCACGGCACGGGTGCGCCAGGTAGCGGTGCAGGCCCGCTCGGAGGCACGCGAAGCCTATTTTGGCTACCGCAGCACCTACGACCTGGCCGTGCACTACCGCGACCAAGTGGTGCCGCTGCGTCAGCTGATCCATGAAGAGCTGGTGTTGCGCTACAGCGGCATGCTGGCCAGCGTGTGGGAGCTGTTGTCCGATACCCGCGAGCAGATTCTGGCCGTCAACAACGCCCTGGAAGCCCAGCGCGACTTCTGGCTGGCCGAGGCCGATCTGCAGACCACCCTCAGCGGCACCTCGCCTGGCGCGCTGGCGCCTTCTGCCTCCGGCGCCAGCGCCGAGGCCCCCACATCGCAAGGACATTGATATGGACCGTAGAACTTTTTTCGGTGGCGCGGCCTTCTCTGCCGTGGCGGCTGCCAGCGTCAGCCGGGTTGCTTTGGCCGCGCTGCCCGAGCCGGTGATCGCCACCACGCCCGTTACCGCGCCGCCGCTGCAGCCCAGCACCGGCCAGCCCTACAACCCGGTGGTCACCCTGAATGGCTGGACCTGTCCCTGGCGCATGAACGCCGGAGTGAAGGAGTTCCACCTGGTGGCCGAGCCGGTGGTGCGCGAAATCGCCCCCGGCATGAACGCCACGCTATGGGGCTACAACGGCCAGTCGCCCGGCCCCACCATTGAGGTGGTGGAAGGTGACAAGGTACGCATCTTCGTCACCAACCGCCTGCCCGAACACACCACCATCCACTGGCACGGCCAGCGCCTACCCAATGGCATGGATGGCGTGGGCGGACTGACCCAGCCGCAGATACCGGTCGGAAAAACCTTT
>JAPLPK010000190.1 GCA_026400275.1 Burkholderiales bacterium | reverse complement strand
GGTGTGCAGGGCTTGCTGATCGAACTTGCGGTTTGGGGATGGGCCGCAAGCACATGCTGCCTGGGCTCTGAAGTCGTTCGTTTTCCTGTAGCCATTCCGTTATTCATGCAACCTTCTGGAGGCAGCCTATGCGTTGATTTACCACCTACACGAGCATGTCGAGGTGCAGGCAGATTGCCCGTACATCGTGTCCCTTAACGACAACCAAAACACAAAAAATATGAGACAAAACAAGCTTCTGCTTGCCACTGTGCTGGTCCCGCTGATCCTGGCGGGTTGTGGCGGCGGATCGGATGCTCCAGCCGAGCTTTCTGCAAAAGACCAGACTATCGTTGCAACGGCCAGGGCCGCCGCCGTTGCGCCGCGAATGACGACACCGTGGACCGCCGCCGCCTTGCAGGCGGCGATTCCACTCCCTGAATATCCACGCCCGCAACTCACGCGTGCGGACTGGATCAACCTGAACGGCAAGTGGAGCTATGCCGGCGGCAGCGCCGCGCCCAGCGCCGAAAACCCACCGTCCGCGGCTCCCGCCTTCCCGGCCAATGCAGAGCAGGTGCTGGTGCCGTACCCGGTAGAGTCCTATCTGTCCGGCATACAGCGTATGAACGAGCGCAACCTTTGGTACAAGCGCAGCTTTGAGATTCCCGCCAACTGGGCCGGCAAGCGCGTGAAGCTCAACTTCGGCGCTGTAGACCGCAAGGCCACCGTGTATGTGAACGGCCAGCAGATCGGCCAGCACTCGGGTGGCTACGACGCTTTTGCTTTTGACATCACGCCCTACTTGCACGCTGGCAGCAATGAGCTGGTGGTGGCGGCATTCGACCCCACCGACGGGGACGATATGCTGGGTAAACAGACCAGTAACCCCGGCGGTATTTTCTATACGCCCAGCTCCGGTATCTGGCAGACAGTGTGGCTGGAGCCTGTGGCCGCACCCCATATCACGCGCCTGGATATGACGCCTGATCTGGTCAATGGCCGCCTGCGCGTGGTTGTGCGTGGCGACGGTGTGACCAACCAGACGGTGGAGGCGATCGCCTCGTCGAATGGCGCCACCGTGGCAGTCGCCGCAGGTCGGACCAATACCGAGTTCACTATTCCGATCCCCAACGCCCACCTGTGGTCGCCCGACGATCCGTTTCTATACGACCTGAAAGTGCGGCTGCGCAACGGCAGCACGGTGGTCGACGAAGTCGGCAGCTATTTCGGCATGCGTTCGATTTCCGTCGGCACGGTGGGTGGCATTCCGCGTCCGCTGCTGAACGGCAAGTTCGTCTTCCAGTATGGACCGCTGGACCAGGGTTTCTGGCCCGATGGCCTATACACCGCACCGACAGACGATGCGCTGAAGTCCGACCTGCAAGCCAGCAAGGACCTGGGCTTCAACATGGTTCGCAAGCACATCAAGGTGGAACCACAACGCTGGTTTTACTGGGCCGACAAGCTGGGCCTGATGGTCTGGCAGGACATGCCCAATGCCTGGAATGTGGATAACGATGCCGCCGTACGCGCACGTGTCGAGGCGGAAGACCATGAAATCGTTGACGAGCACCGTTCTTCGCCTGCGGTGGTGACGTGGGTGATCTTCAACGAAAGCTGGGGCGACTTCGATATGGTACGCATGGCCAATACCTTCAAGGCCTGGGACCCTAGCCGCCTGATCAACACGCACTCGGGAATCAACTGGGCGCCTGGCGACTCGGGGGCTGGCGATCTGATCGACACGCACGACTATCCCGGCCCCATTGCACCGGCGTACCAGCCCAACCGGCCCTCCGTGTTGGGTGAGTTCGGTGGTAACGGTTTGCGGGTGGAAGGCCATGTGTGGAATCCGGCTTCGACTTGCTGCTACATCAACTACCCCGATGCGGCGGCACTGACTCAGGTTTACACCGGTCAGGTCAACACGCTGCGCGAGTTGCAGGCCACGCAGGCCCTGAGTGCTGCGGTCTATACCGAAATCACCGATGTGGAAGACGAAATGAATGGCTTCCTCACCTACGACCGCCAGGTCAAGAAGGTGGACTTCGCTGCCGTGAAGGCCGCCAACCAGGCTTTGATCAAGGGTGACCCCTACCTGCGGCAAGGCGCGTCGTACTCTTTCCGCACCGTCACGCCGACGGTCACCGACCGCTACCTGCGCACCGACAACGCCCTGGGCGTGACCACGGTGGTCAACACAGGTAGCACGGATCTGCTGAAGCAGCAGTCTTCGTGGAAGGTGGTGCAGGGTCTTGCGGACGCAAGTTGCCTGTCTTTTGAGGCGATTAGCGCCCCGGGTAAGTTCCTGCGTCACTTCAATTCGCGTCTGCGAATCGATGCGAACGACAACAGCAGCCTGTTCGGGCAAGACGCGACGTTCTGCGCCAAGAAGGGTTTGGACGGCGGAAGCACCCTCTCGCTCGAGTCCAAAAACTTGCCAGGCCGTTTTGTGCGCCACAGCAACTCGGAAGTCTGGCTCGACACGTTCCAGGACACGAGTGGATTCCGCGCCGATGCATCCTGGGCCACTGAGGCTGGCTTCTGGCGCAGTACCGTGGTGTTGCCGCTGAATGAACTCACATCCATCCGCGTGTTGACGCCAGGTTTTGACAACAAGTTCATTCGCCACTTTGCCGGTGTTGCCAATACGGCGGTGGTCGACAACAACAGCCCGCAAGTGCTGAAGCTCGACGCCACCTGGAAGATGGTTGCCGGTCTGAGCGATGCCAGCTGCTACTCGTTCGAATCGAAGAACTTCCCGGGTGAATACCTGCGCCATGCGAACTCTCGCGTGCGCCGGGACCCACCAGATGGTTCGAGTCTGTTCCGCGACGACGCCACTTTCTGCGCACAAAGTAGTGCCAGTGGCGGCGTGCGCTTCTCGGCGCTCAAGTTCCCCGACCGCTTCCTGCGGCACTACGACTCTGAAGTGTGGATTGCAGACGGGCATGGAGCCAGCGCAACCTGGAACACCGCCACCAGCTACGAAGCTGACAGCCGTTGGTCCGTGGATGCCCCCTGGGCGCCCTGAGCCCTGGCCAACCAGCTAGAGCCCTGAAGCTGTTGAAACGGCCTCGCCCATCACAGGGCGGGGTCATTTCGTGGCGCAGGCATGCGGCTGCCCCTGCAGGGCGGGAACCCCGGCTTGCATGCTTTTCATGTAAATAATAATGTTTAATGAAACATTATTTATGACTAATATTTTTATAAATCGATAACGAAGGAGACAATATGCAGAAAATGTGGATTGCGGCCGCCGTATTGTGGGGCGCCGCTTTGGGCGCCGAGGCTATGCCGGTGACCTATGACTTCAGCGCCAACGTGACAGCGGGTGCGCTCAGTGGCACGGCTGTCAACGGCTTTTTTACCTTTGATTCCAGCAGCGTGCAGCCAGCGCAAACAGTCGATTCGGCAGGCCTGCTCACGGACTTTGGCTTCAACTGGGGCGGTGTGACTTACACAGCGGCCACGGTGGGCACTGGCTACCTCAGCTTCAATGCTTCCGGCGTGTTGGAAGACTTCTTGTTTGGCAATTCCTGCGGGGCCGGTAGTTGCTCGGTGGCCACTGGCCAGGACTGGATGCTGGCCTCCTATGGGTTCACTTTTGCCGAGGCTGGCGATGTGCTGTTCTCCGATGCGCCCAGTTTTGCCGTAAACAACGTGCCAGAGCCCAGCAGCGTGGTGCTCTTTGGCCTGGCGCTCGCGCTTTTGCCGCTTGCACGCAAGAAGACGCCCTAAGCCAACGCCTCGCTGGCTACAAGGTCAGCGCAAAGCCATCGACGATTGCTCCCGGCGCCGTCAGGCTTTGCAGCTGCCGGGCGCCGTAGGTGCCATCGGCCGGCACCAGCTCGGCGTGGTCTGTCAGCGCGACCAGGCCGGTGCCGAACATGCGCAGCAAGGAATCGTCGAAGCGCATCACCGGAATGGGCGCGACGATTTGGCCGTTTTCTACCCAAAAGCAGGCGAAGCGGGTCATGCCGGTCATGCGGCAGGCCTGGCGGTCGCTGTAGTTCAGGTAGTGCAGGTTGCTGATGTAGACGCCGGTGCCGAGTGCCTGCAGCACCTCGGCTTCGGGCAGGTGGCCAGGGGCCATGGCCAGCGACTCGGGGCTTTCGCCGTCACCGCTGCCGTTGGTGGTTTGGCCATATTCCTTGGCGCTGCGCGGGCTGGTGAGCAATGCGCCCACTTGGCCGGCGCGCACCAGTTCTACGGCGTCGGGCTTGGTGAAGCCGTCGGCCTGGAAGCGCGGTGCAATACCGTCGGCCGTAGCCTCGGTCAGCGTGAGCTGCGGGCTGAGCCAGGCCTGGCCTTTGTGTGCCAGTTGCAGGGTGGAGGTGCCGGTGTGCAGGTCTCGCAGGCCAAAACCGCCCCATGACAAAGTGCCCAGCAGCTCGGCCACGGCCACCGGGCTGAAGTAGACGCGGTAGGCGCCCGGTGCCAGCGTTTTCGCTGGCAGTGCCAGCAGGGCCAGGCGGCTACGGCCCTGGGCCACGCGCTGGGCAAAGTCAGCCTCGTTCCAGGCGGTACCGGCGTAGCTGGATTTCACGGCCTGGTCGCGTTCGCGGTACAGGCACCAGTCGAAGTGGAAACTTTCCACGCTGTGCCAATTGCGCTGGCCACGGCTGTCGGCAAAGGCGCGCACCACGCTGCCACCGGCGTAGAAGCCGACCAGGTCAGAGCCGGTGGCGTGCTTGGCCACGGCTTTGATCAATTGCTGTGGCGTGGGCAGGCTACCGGTGGCGCTGCGCTCGGTGTTCACTACCGCATCGGGCAGCAGCAGGTAGGCGTCGTCGGGCACCAGTGGCAGCTGCTGCAGCAAGGCGGCGCGTTCAGCCAGCAAGGCCGTGGTGTCGGCCGCCAGGTCGCCGCCCAGGCTGATGCTGCTGGAGGCGCGTTTTTGGCCGCTGACGACGCTGACCGTTCCGTAGCGCTGCTCCACATGCGTGGCCTGGCGCACCTGGGCGTGGTTGAAGCGGATGAAGTCGGAGGCCTCGGCGCTGAAGTACAGCGTGACGCGGTCCGCGCCAGTTGCGGGGGCGCAGACGGCTGCGGCGAGTTGTTGAAAGTAGCTGTGCATCATGCGGCTCCGCCAAATACCGACACATTTTTGAACAGGCAGGCGGGGGCCGCGTGGCCCACGCGTATCACCTGGTTGGGTTCGCCCTTGCCGCAGTAGGGCGTGCCCATTACCTGGAAGGTGCTGGCGTCACCCACCATGGCCAGAGAGCGCCAGAAGCTAGCCGAAATGCCACGGTAGTTGGGCCGCTTGACCACCTCGGCCAATTTTCCATGGCGCACCATCTGCCCCCATTCGCAGCCGAACTGGAACTTGTTACGCGAGTCGTCGATGCTCCAAGATGCGTTGGTGCGCATGAGGATGCCGTAATCGATGCTGGCAATCATTTTCTCCAGCGTGCTGTCGCCTGGCTCGATGTTCAGGTTGCTCATGCGGTCTATGGGTGCGCGGTTCCAGT
This sequence comes from Burkholderiales bacterium, assembly GCA_026400275.1. GTDB lineage: Bacteria > Pseudomonadota > Gammaproteobacteria > Burkholderiales > Burkholderiaceae_C > Rhodoferax_B. The sequence continues at coordinate 22,650 of JAPLPK010000190.1, read as the reverse complement.
TGCAGGACCGGGTGGTGGCGACGCCACCCAAGCTCTCCAGGCCCGGCAGCAGCCCCTGGGCCCGCGCCTGCGACATGCTGCCGCCCAGCGGCCTCTGCAGAATGCCGTGGCGGATGATCCATTCGCGTTGCGCTGGCGTGCCATCGTCGTCAAACGCAAAGCCAGCAAATTCATGTTGCTGGTCGGGCGCGAAGCTGACGTTCAGCAGCGGGCTGCCATAGGCGTAGTGGCCGAACATGTCCAGCGTCACAAAGCTGGTGCCGGCGAAGTTGCGCTCGTCGCCCAGGATGCGGTCCAGCTCCAGCGGGTGGCCTATGCTTTCGTGGATCTGCAGCATCATCTGGTCGGGCATCAGCAGCACGTCCATCACGCCGCTGGGGCAGTTGGGGGCGCGGGCCAGGGCCAAAGCCTCGCGCGCCACGCGTGGGCCGTCTTGCGCGAAGCCGGCGCGTTCCAGTACCTCCAGCCCGCCTTGCTGGCAAAAGCCGTTGTACTGGCCGGCGGCGGTACGGGTTTGCGTGTCGCCATGGGCGCTGGCTACGGCCACGATGTTGGGCACCACAAAGTCCCAGCTCTGCGCCATGTGGCCGCCGTCGCTGGTGACCAGCAGTTGCTCGGTATGCGTAGTCCACAGCGAAGCGGTGCGGTCCTTGATGGCCTCGCCGATGTTGGCGCTGGCGCAGACATCTTTCAGCAGATCAAAGCGTTCGGCCAATGAAGTCTGGGTGACCGGGCGCATGGTGGTTGAGCTGTAATCGCCCCGGCCGCTGGGCCGTGGAGCGTCGCGGAAGTCGAACACGCTGTGTGCGGCACTCGCCGCCGCCAAGCCCTGCGCCTGGGCAAACGCCTGGCGTAGGCCGCGCTCTGACACATCGCTGGTTGCTGCATAGCCCAGCCCGCCACCGTGCTGCACCGTCACCATCACCCCGGCATCGCGCTCGCGCGTCGGTGCCTCGGCCACGTCGTTACGCACCGTGAGGCGCTCGGCGCTTTCCACCACATGGCGGACGGACCAGAAGTCGATGCCGGCAGGCGCGGCGGATTGGGCGAGCTGTTCTATGGTGGGCATGGTGCTATTGAATTAGTAGCTGCTAGCGCAGATTTAATGTGCGGTGTAAGGCGATTCAGTGTGCAAAAAGGAATCGTACCAAGGCGAATGCCAGTGCAAATAGATAGCCGTATGCAAAGCTGTCGATGCGCAGCGCGTCTTGCCCACGTCGTGCGCGCCAGGAGCCGACTATGGCCATGGCCAGGCCGGCGGCTACCGGGGCCAGCAGCAGGTTGGCCAGTTGGCCCAGGTGGTTCAACACCAGGTGGGACGGAAACACCAGCAGGCTCAAGCCGCCGAAGACCGCGCCAAAAACCGCGTAGCCCGTTGCAGCTAGCCAGGGGCTGCGCTTGCGTCGGAAAGGCTCTGCCAGCGTGTGCAGGCCCAGCTCAAAAAGCGCCTCCACGATGATCTGCAGCAGGAACTCGCCAAAGATGGAAAAGAGGAGCTCGAACATGCGCAGTGAAATGGATGGCGTGGCGGGAAACGGGGCGGTGGGGCAACGGGGCGATCGGGCGGTGATAGGCCACTATAGCCCAGCATTATCCGGCCCATGCCGATGCGCTGCGTACAGCGAAGATTCCTATTTTGATAGCGCCTTGCGCAGGTGCTGCCTGCGCTGGCGGCCTAATTCTTTTAAATTTGGTAAGCAGCTAGATCGGCTGCAGCGCGCCGCTCCAAACGGCGGCTTCACATGTGGCGAGCAGCAATAGGTTGCCGGTGCCGGGCGCGGCCACCACCAGTTGCCCGCCAGGCGCCCAGAAGCTGCTTTTTCCAGCATTGGTATAGCCGCCGGTGGGGCACCTCGGTTTGCAGCGGCGCGAGCCGGCTGTCGCTGGGCTCCAGCAGGCAGTGGCGTACCAGCGTGGGTTCGTAGCCGCTGAGCGACAGCTCTGGGAACAGCAGCAGCCCGGCCCCGGCCTGGCGGGCTGCTGCGATGAAGCTTGATACAGCTGCAGATTGGCGGCAATGTCGCCGGGTAGGACGCAGGTGTGGGCGGCGGCGATGCGCAGGGTGCGGTGCGTGCCCATGGAATACCGAGGATTGGTTTGCTATCTAAAGTGTAGCTGGGGGCGCATATGGGGTATGCGCCGGAGCCCTGTGCAGCCTTGCAGATATAGCTGCCGCATTGCCCCGCCGCAGGAGCGGTGTTTCATCTATTGTGATGAAGGTGTGGGCTGGTGGTAGCCCAGGTTTTGGGCCGGTCTGATAAGTTGCAGCTGCCCGGCGCGGGCAGTATTTCTAGATGGCTTTGACTCTGCAGGAGCGAAAAATGGCTTTTTCAAATCTGAAAATTGGTGTCAAGCTGGCAGTCGCCTTCGTGGCGATTCTGCTGCTGACGGTGATCACTGGCGTCTACGCCGTGACCCAGCTGGAGCGTGTCAACGGCAGCACCAAGGAAATCGCCACCGACTGGCTACCCAGCACGCGCAGCTTGGGTGAGATCGACGCCGCACTGAACGAGTACCGCCGTGCCGAGATTCAGCTTGTGCTGGCCGTGGACCCCGCTGGCGTGGAGGACAACGACAAGCGCCTGCAGACGGCGCGCAAACGTATTGATGACGCCTTGGTGGCCTATGAGCCGCTGGTCAGTTCTGCCGACGAGCGGGCGCTGCTGGATGATCTCAAGCGCATGGCCAGTGCGCACTACGCCAACGACGCCAAACTGATGCCCTTGTCCAAGGGCGGTGACGCCCAGCACGACCAGGCCAAAGTGTTTTTGAATGGCGAGTCGCGCACTACCTTCCGGGTGATGGCCGGCACGATTGCCAAGCTGGTGAAGCTCAATGGCGACGGTGCTGACGCGGCCTACCAGATGTCGCAGCAGGTGTTCAGCTCGGCCCTGCGCTGGGTGATTGGCTTGCTGGTGGTCGCCATCGCCATTGCCAGCTTTTTGGCGGTGTGGATCACGCGGCTGATCACCGGACCCATTGGCCAGGCAGGCGCCGCTGCCAGCCAAATTGCAGGTGGCGAGCTGTCGCAGCAGCTGCATGTGACCGGCTCGGATGAAACCGCCCAGCTGCTGCGCTCGCTGGAGGCCATGCGCAGCAGCCTGTCGAGCGTGGTCACGCGCGTGCGCCATGGGTCGGATGCGGTGTCCATTGCCAGCGCGGAAATCGCCCAAGGCAACCATGATTTGTCTGCCCGCACCGAGAGCCAGGCCAGCGCGCTGGAGCAGACGGCGGCGTCGATGGAGCAGCTCAGCGCCACGGTACGGCAGAACGCCGATAGCGCGCGTGAAGCCAACCAGCTGGCGCAGCGGGCCAGCACTGTGGCGGTGGATGCCGGGGACGTTGTGGGCCAGGTGGTGGATACGATGAAAGGTATCCATGAAGCATCGCAAAAGATATCCGACATCATTGGCGTGATTGACGGCATCGCCTTCCAGACGAATATCTTGGCGCTGAACGCCGCCGTGGAAGCGGCCCGCGCCGGCGAGCAGGGACGTGGCTTTGCGGTGGTGGCCAGCGAGGTGCGTAGCCTGGCCGGTCGCGCGGCCAGCGCGGCCAAGGACATCAAGCAATTGATCGCCACCAGCGTGGAGCGCACCGAGCGCGGCACGGCGCTGGTGGGCAAAGCAGGCACCACGATGGCCGAGGTGGTGACGGCCATTCGCCGCGTCAGCCTGATCGTGGGCGAGATCAGCACCGCCAACAACGAGCAAAGTGCAGGGGTGACGCAGGTGGGCGAAGCGGTCACGCAGATCGACCTGGTGACGCAGCAAAACGCCGCTTTGGTTGAGGAAATGGCCGCTTCGGCCAGCAGCCTGAAAGCCCAGGCGCTAGAGCTGGTGCAGGCCGTGGCGGTGTTCAAGCTGCCGCCAGGCTCGGGCGGTGGCTTGCTACTGGGGCGTGCGGCCTAGCGCGAACGGCTCAACAGGCAAACGACTCGGCAAACTGTGCGCCGCCGTCCGGCTGGCAGACCAGCGACTGCGCATGGACTTCGAGTTGCGCGCCGTTGGAGAAGCGCAGCTCCAGCCGCACCGGGCCTGCCGATGCATAGGGTAGGGGCAGGGTGGCTGGCCGCAGCGCACCGTCCCACAGCCGGCCCTCCGATAAGCGGCCCACGCATTCTGCGAGGGGCCCGGTCCAGACAGCATCGCGTAGCTCCATGCGCAGGGGCTGCAGATAGCCGATGCGCGCGTCCTGCAGCTGCACGGCTGCGGCAGAGAACACGATGGCCAGCGTGGTGGCCTGGGGCGTGCAGCTGCGCACCTCGGAGTCGTGAAAGCTGAATTGCATAGGGGCGGCTGTACTCATGGTGTTGCTGCTATGGGTTTTCGCCAATTCGAGTTTTGCAATTGACTATCGATAAATCGCTATTGGATGCGTATCGTTTATGTCCCTAGTATGCAAGAACCGCTACCGGAGCACGCTGTGCTGCCGGACCCATAAGGCGGATTTATTAGGAGACGGCAAGTTTGTCTATATCGCCACCGACTGGACGCTGGCGCTCAACGACTCCAACTACTGGAACCGGCCCAGCTAGCGCATCTTTGTGGCCGATAGCGACGACCCCATCACCTTCAAAACCCCCCGCTTTCTGAACATGGCGACCAGCCTGGGCAGCAACACCACGCCGCACGCCTGGGCGCCCGAGGCCCACTGCGATCCCGACCGCCGCAAGTACGCCATCGTCTGGTCCGGCAACGCCGACTGTGGCCGCACTTATGTGAGCTACACCAAGGACTTTGTCAGCCTGACCAACCCTACGCCAGATATGCTGTTCGACCCTGGTTACGACGAGATCGACGCCACGGTCGTGCCCCATAACGGCCACAACTACCTGTTCTACAAGGACGAATGACAACCAATCTGTCCAGATGGTTTGCTGGTCTGGGTTTGCTGGGCGCCGTCGCTCTGGTGCCCCAGGCGGCGCAGGCCGTTCCTGTGACCTCGCTGGCCACCTCGGCTTCCATCACCATGCCCGTATTGCAGGTGGGCATATTTGGCCCTGGGCACGGGCTTGGCAAGCATCGCCGCCTACGACGTGAACAATGTGCTGATCGATTCGCTGGACCTGGGCGTTTCTGACCGACGGCAGCCTGAACTCCGGCGCCTTCTTCTGCTTCCAGGAGTCGGGCCCCAGCATCAAATCCTTTGTGATGACCGGCGCCTACATTGGTGCGGCAGACTTCCGGGTGCAGACCGTGCTCGAGCCCGGCTCGATGGCCCTGGTGGCGCTGGCCCTGGGCATGCTGGCTTACACGGCGCACAAGCGCCGATCCGTGTAGAGTCGTCCTTGCTATCTAAAAAATAGCTGCCAGCGCAGCTTATATATGCGCTGGAGGCACTCTTCAAAAGCTTTCCCAGTCGTCATTTACAGGTGTTTGGGCTGATGGCTTTGTGGCCGCCCGGGTGGCTGGCTTGGCTGCTGGGGCCGGCTTGGACAGGCCCAATGCCGTGCGCGGAGCAGTTGGCTTGGTCAGTGCGCGCGCAGCCACTGGGGCTGGCATCGGACGCTGTTGGGGTGCCGCCTGCGCAGCCTTCGGCAGGTCCAGGGCGAAGCCATCGTCCGCACCCAGCTTGAACACTGCCACGGTTGCCACCAGCTCATGGGCCTGCGACTTCAGGCCGCTGGCGGCCGCCGCCATCTGCTCTACCAGGGCTGCGTTTTGCTGCGTGGCCTGGTCCATGTGCTTCACTGCCTCACTGACCTGGGACACGCCCGAGGCCTGGTCGCTGCTGGCGGCGCTGATCTCGGCCATGATGGAGGTCACGCGGCGTATGCTGCTGGCCACCTCGGTCATGGTGACGCCGGCCTTGTCCACCAGGGCCGTGCCTTGTTCGACCCGCTGCACACTGGTGTTGATGAGGTTTTTGATCTCCTTGGCCGCATCGGCCGACCTGCCGGCCAGGCTGCGCACCTCGCTGGCGACCACGGCAAAGCCACGGCCTTGTTCGCCAGCACGGGCGGCTTCCACGGCGGCGTTCAGCGCCAGGATGTTGGTCTGGAAGGCGATGCCGTCGATCACGCTGATGATGTCGGCGATCTTGTTCGAGCTGTCGTTGATGCCCTTCATGGTGTCTACCACCTGGCCCACCACCTCGCCGCCCTGGGCGGCCACGCTGGCAGCGTCCATGGCCAGCTGGTTGGCTTGGCGGGCGCTGTCGGCGTTCTGGCGCACGGTGGCGCTGAGTTCTTCCATCGACGCAGCGGTTTGCTCCAGCGCGCTGGCTTGCTGCTCGGTGCGGTTCGACAGATCCTGGTTGCCGTGGGCGATCTCGGCGCTGGCGTTGGAGACGCTGTCGGCGCTGCTGCGCACCCGCTTCAGCACGGTGTGGATCTTGGCCACGAACTGGTTGAAGCTGGAGCCTATGTTGGCCAGCTCGTCATGGCCTTGCACCTGCAGTTTGATGCTCAGGTCGGCATCTGCGCTGGCCAGGCCGGACATGAGCTGGCTGAGCTTGCGCAGCGGCAGCGTCAGCCGTCCCACCACGGACACCAGCACGATGGCCGTCACCAGGGCGCAGAGCAGGGACACGATCACGGTGTACTTCAGTAACTCGCGTGCCGATGCCTTGGCCACACTGCGCGGAAAGCTCATCTGTACGCTCCAGGGCGCGGTGTCGGGGTGCACCACCAGGGGTTGCAGCAGGTGCACCACGTCCTGTGCGTCCACATATTCGTACGGCTCGCCCTTGCGGATGTGCTCCAGGCCTTCGGGCGGAATGTCGTCGGCCTTTTTGTTGATGCGCTCAGCCACCGGGTTGCTGGCATACAGCCCGCCGTTGGACAGCAGGGTCAGTTGGCTGCCTTCGATGGGTTTTTGCTCCGCCAGGAGCTTGCCCAACTGGGTCAGCGTGAAGTCGGCGCTGGCGGTGCCCTGGAACTTGCCGCCGATCATGATGGGCGCGACCAGCGAAGCCATCAGCACATCCTTGCCCTCGACCGGGTAGATGTAGGGTTCGGTGAAGAACACGCGGCCGGTCTTTTGGGGTACGTCATACCAGTCGTTGGCACCGGGTGCGGGGTCGAACACGATGGGGTCTACGTGCAGGCTGCCGTTGGCCGACTTGGTCCAGTAGGGCATGTGGCGGCCGGTGGCGTCGTATTCGGGCTTTTTGTCGGCAAAGTCGGCATCGGCGCCGTCCAGCGCGTTGGGCTCCCAGGTCACGGCGGCGCCGATGAAGTCGGGCGAGCTCAGCAGCGTGCCCTGCACCAGCGCGTCGATCTGCGGCCGTTGCAGGGGGATGTTGGCCTCTTTGCTGGTGCGTTGGGAGGCAGCCAGGGCCTGTACCGAGGCCAGGTTGCTGCTGATGCGTGTCTGCAGCTGGGCCACCGCCTCGCGGGCCGAGGTGTGGGCCAGGGCCATGGTGGCGTCTTCGGCGCTGTTGCCGCTTTTGACCCCGATGAAAGCGGCCGTTACGCCCAGCGACAGAACGGCCAGCAGCGTGGCAGCCGTGCAGATTTTTTGGGTCAGAGAGAGGTGAAAGCCGCTACGGGCTGTTACATCGGGTTTCAGTGTCATGGGGTGGGTCTCAGGTTGACGCAGAACATGGGTCTGCCGATGTCGTACAAGGCTGGCAAATCAATGCTACGCCGATGGTGAAAATTTGTAAGCTGATATTTCAAGCAAGCCGTGGGCCAGGCTGGCAGATTGGCTATGCTGCAGGCTGTTGCCCTTCTTGCGCCCTGACTCTCCATGCACATCACCTTCCGTTGCGACCCCGCGTTGCTAGACATCCTGCCGCGCCCGATTCCGGCCAAGCAGGCCTTGCCGGATTGGCTGCGCGCCATGCCGCCCAAGGCCTTTTCCGAACTGCATGGCCGTGACATCCGCACCGTGAAGCAATGCCCGCCATTCATCGATGCCATGTCGCACGGTTTCATGGTGCTACTGCCCTGCGATGTGCGGGTGGACCAGGGCCAGTTCAGTTGGGACTGGGATTTGCCCCCGCTGACGGTGCAGGCGCACCCGCGCGCGCCGCTGAGCTTCCATGTGCCGGCGCAAATTGCCGGTGCGCCGTTTTTTGACGGCCATAACTCGGCGTTGAAGTTCAACAGCTTCTGGACCATAGCGCTAGAGCCCGGCTGGTCGCTGTTTGCCACCCATCCGGTGAACCGCGACGACCTGCCGTTTCGCCTGCTGACCGGACTGGTAGATGCAGACAGGTTTACCGATGCCGGCATCAATTTCCCGGCGGTGTGGACCGCGCCCGACTTCAGCGGCGTGCTGGCCAAGGGCACGCCGGTGGCCCAGTGCTTTGCCGTGCCGCGTGCCGCGCCCGAGCTGGTGTTTGAGGGCTTTTCGGCCGAACGCACGGCCCGCTACGACGCCCTGGTGGGTGAGGTGCTGGCCGCCCCTGGCGTCTACCGCAAGCGTTTTCGCGCCAAGCGCGGTGGGTCAACCGGGTAGGGCGGCCAGGGTGGCTTTCAAGGCACCCAGGTCCAGCCACAGCGCGCCGTGCGGGCTGGAGGTCAGCGCCTGGGCAATGCGGCCAAAGGTGTCGGCGCGCAGTCGGTAGGCCTGGCCATAGGCGGCCATGGCGGCTGGCAGGGCGCCGGTTTCCTGCTGCGCGATGCCCAGGTTGACGGCGGCTTCCACATAACGGGGTTGCAGTTGCAGCGTAGTCTGGAATGCCGCCACGGCAGCCGCCATTTCGCCCAGGTCTTGCCGTGCCACACCCAGCTGGAACCAGGCTGCAGCATGCTGCGGATGCTGCAGCACCAGGCTTTGCAGCACCGTGACGGCGGCCGCGTTCTGCCCCCGTTCGCACAGGGTTAGGCCCAGCAAGTAGGCGGATTCGGGGTGCGCCGGGTTGAGCGCGCAGGCCTGCGCCAGGTAGTCTGTAGCGGCAGCCAGGTCGTTCTGGGCGCGGGCAATCTTGCCGGCCAGCAGCAGCGTGGGCGCATGCTGCGCACGGGCTTGCAGGCTGCTGTGGACGTGGCTGCGTGCCAGGTTCAGCGCGCCGGCCTGCAGCTGCATCAGGGCCAGCAACTGGTGGGCTGCGGGCTCGGCCGGCTGTAGCCCCAGAATGTCCTGGCAGATGCGCATGGCGGCGTCTGCCTGCCCGGCGTTATAGGCCGCGATGGCCGCGCCCATGGCCTGCTCAAGTGTCGGCGGTGTTGCGGCCATAGTGCATGGATTTCAGATGTAAAAATAGCTACTGGCGCAGACAGAACCTGCGCGAGTAGCTATTTATTTAGGAGCGAACTGGCTGGAGGCAACGCTGAACAAGTCACCGCGGTCAGCGCATCCCTGGCCTCGGGCGGTATGCGGCGTTGTAAATCCTCGCCATAGCTGTAGCTATGTCTGCGGTTTACGCCTTGCATCCCATCCCGATCCAGGGCGCGCAGCCTCGCGTAGACTCATTCAACGTCGCCTTAGACGACTTTGGCGATCGACGCGCAGACGTAGTCAATGTTCTTGCTGTTCAACGCGGCCACGCACATGCGGCCGGTGTCGGTGCCGTACACGCCGAACTCGGTGCGCAGGCGCACCATCTGGTCCTTGCTCAGGCCGGAGTAGCTGAACATGCCGATCTGGCTGGTGATGAAAGACATGTCTTGCTGCACGCCGGCAGCCTTCAGGCCGTCGACCAGCTTCTGGCGCATGGCCTTGATGCGCACGCGCATTTCGCCGAGTTCGCTTTCCCACTGGGCGCGCAGCTCAGGGGTGTTCAGCACCGTGGCCACGACGGTGGCGCCGTGGATTTGCGGGTTGCTGTAGTTGGTGCGGATGCAGATCTTCAGCTGGCTCAGCACGCGGCTGGCTTCTTCCTTGGATTCGCACAGCACGCTCAGGGCACCCACGCGTTCGCCGTACAGGCTGAAGCTCTTGCTGAACGAGGTGGACACCAAAAAGCTCAGGCCGGCGGCGACGAACTTGCCGATCACGGCGCCGTCTTCCTGGATGCCGTAGCCGAAGCCTTGGTAGGCCATGTCGAGGAAGGGAGTCAGGTTGCGGGCCTTGACCACGGCAACCACCTGGTCCCATTGGGCAGCGGTGATGTCATAGCCCGTGGGGTTATGGCAGCAGGCGTGCAGCACCACGATGGTGCCTGCAGCGGCGGCGTTCAGCGAGGCCAGCATGCCTTCGAAGTTGACGCCACGCTTGGCCGCGTCATAGTAGGTGTAGCTGTCGACTTCAAAGCCGGCGTTCTGGAACAGTGCGCGGTGGTTTTCCCAGCTCGGGTCGCTGATCAGCACCTTGGCTGCGGGGTTCAGCTTCTTCAGGAAGTCGGCGCCAATTTTCAGGCCGCCAGTGCCGCCAATGCCTTGCACCGTGACCGCGCGGCCGGAGGTGACGGGTTCGGAGTCGGCACCGAAGACCAGGCCTTTGACGGCGCTGTCATAGGCGGCCACGCCGTCGATAGGCAGGTAGCCGCGTGCCTTGGGCGCGTCGGTCATTTGCTTTTCAACGGTCTGCACGCAGGCCAGCAGCGGCAGCTTGCCGTTGTCGTCGAAGTACACGCCCACGCCCAGGTTCACTTTGTTGGGGTTGGTGTCGGCAGCGAATTGCTCGTTGAGTCCCAGGATAGGGTCGCGCGGTGCCATTTCGACGGCGGTGAACAAAGACATGGAAAAAGTCCTATGGAGTTGGTCGGGAAAAGAGGTGCCCCGCCGCGCGAGTCTGCGTGGAGGGCAGCCTGGAATTTTAGCCGCCAGCGTAGGGGCCACCCTTGCCTATCCGGCATGGCCACATGTGACGCGGTATGCGGATACTATGCATTTGATAGCTATCTGCGCAGGTTTTATATACGCTAGCGGCCTATTTCATGTGAAATTTTTGCTTGTTGGACAATTCCGCCATGCGTTATCTACGGCTTTATGCGACCACCCGGCGCCACCCCTCTGCCATCCTGCTGCTGGTGCAGTTGCTGGGTATGGTGCTGTACCCCTTTATCGAGAACACAGCCGCCGGCCACATCGCCTTTGGTGTGTTTGGCATCGTGGTGCTGGCCATTACCACCCGCATGGTGCGGCGCACACCGGGGCTGGCCTGGGTCAGCGCCTGTATTGCCGCACCGGCGGTGGTGCTGCTGGCGCTGCAAGCCATGTTTGCCATGCCCCATCTGCTGCCCTGGTCGGCCGGCCTGGAGGCGGTGTTTTATCTGTATGCAGCGGGCAGCCTGATCGCCTACATGATGGCCGATCAGCACGCCAGCACCGACGAGCTGTTTGCCGCAGGCGCCACTTTCACCTTGCTGGCCTGGGCCTTTACCTATCTGTTCGTGATGGTCCAGGCGCTGCAGCCAGGCTGCTTCTCGGCCATGGTCAACCCCAGCGAGCCGCGCAGCTGGACGGAGCTGATGTTTTTGAGCTTTGCGCTGCTGTCCAGCACAGGCATTGGCGACGTGATCCCCATCACGCCGCATGCGCGTGCGCTGGCCAGTGTGGAGATGTTCACCGGGGTGATGTACCTGGCGGCCGTGGTTTCGCGTCTGATTGGTTTGACGCTGGTGTCGCGCAAGTAGGCCTGTATTCCTATACAGTATCGGGTTTTGCCGCTTTTGTTGCGATGGGAGTCTGCGCGCCATGACCGAAACCGTTTCCCTGTATCCGTCCACCTCCCCCGAGCCGCCGGCGGGCGAGTTTGTCAGCTTCCCTGATTCGCCGTTCGAGCTGTTCATGCCGTACCCACCCGCAGGCGACCAGCCTGAGGCCATCCGCCTGCTGGTGGAGGGCGTGAACGACGGCGAGGTGTTCCAGACCCTGCTGGGCGTCACCGGCTCGGGCAAGACCTATACCATGGCGAATGTGATTGCCCGCCTGGGCCGGCCGGCCATCATCTTCGCGCCCAACAAGACCCTGGCCGCCCAGCTGTACAGCGAGTTCCGCGAGTTCTTCCCGAAGAATGCGGTGGAGTATTTCGTCAGCTACTACGACTATTACCAGCCCGAGGCCTATGTGCCGCAGCGCGACCTGTTCATCGAGAAGGACAGCGCCATCAACGAGCACATCGAGCAGATGCGCCTGAGCTGCACCAAGAGCATCATCGAGCGGCGCGACGTGATCATTGTCGCCACGGTGTCAGCCATCTACGGTATCGGCGAGCCCGAGAGCTACCACCGCATGGTGATGACGCTGCGCACCGGCGACAAGGTGGGCCAGCGTGATGTGATTGCCCAGCTGATACGCATGCAGTACCAGCGCAACGATATGGACTTCAGCCGGGGCAAGTTCCGCGTGCGTGGCGACACGATTGACGTGTTCCCGTCCGAGCATTCCGAGCTAGCGATCCGCATCGAGCTGTTCGATGACGAGATCGAAACCCTGCAGTTGTTCGACCCGCTGACAGGCCGCATCCGCCAGAAGATTCCGCGCTTTACGGTGTATCCCAGCAGCCACTACGTGACGCCGCGCGACAAGGTGCTGGCAGCGGTGGAGACCATCAAGATGGAGTTGTCGGACCGGCTGAAAGAGCTGGTGGGCATGGGCAAACTGGTGGAGGCGCAGCGGCTGGAGCAGCGCACCCGGTTTGACCTGGAGATGCTGACCGAGATCGGCCACTGCAAGGGCATCGAGAACTACACCCGCCACCTGAGCGGCGCGGCACCCGGCCAGGCGCCGTCCACCCTGACCGACTACCTGCCCAAGGACGCGCTCATGTTCCTGGACGAGAGCCACATCCTGATCGGCCAGTTTGGCGGCATGTACAACGGCGACAGGGCGCGCAAGACCACGCTGGTGGAATACGGTTTCCGCCTGCCCAGTGCCTTGGACAACCGGCCGCTGAAGTTTGAAGAGTTCGAGACCAAGATGCGCCAGGCGGTGTTTGTCTCCGCTACGCCGGCCCAGTGGGAGAAGGATCACACCGGCCAGGTGGTCGAGCAGCTGGTGCGGCCCACCGGCCTGGTGGACCCCCAGGTGGAGGTGCGCCCCGCCACCCACCAGGTGGACGATGTGCTGCAAGAAATCCGCATCCGCGTCGAGAAGAGCGAGCGCGTCTTCATCACCACGCTGACCAAGCGCATGGCCGAGCAGCTGACCGACTATCTGACAGAAAACGGCGTCAAGGTGCGCTACTTGCACAGCGACGTGGACACGGTGGAGCGGGTCGAAATCTTGCGCGACTTGCGCCTGGGCACCTTCGATGTGCTGGTCGGCATCAACCTGCTGCGCGAGGGCTTGGACATCCCTGAGGTGTCGCTGGTGGCCATTCTGGATGCGGACAAGGAGGGCTTTTTGCGCTCCGAGCGCTCGCTGATTCAGACCATTGGCCGCGCCGCGCGGAACTTAAACGGCCGCGCAATCCTCTATGCCGACAAGGTGACAGATTCGATGCGCAAAGCCATCGACGAGACCGAGCGCCGCCGCACCAAGCAGATCGCGCACAACCTAGCCCAAGGCATCACGCCGCGCAGCATCGTCAAGCAGGTGAAAGACCTGATCGACGGCGTGTACAGCGAGAAATCCGGCCGCGAGGCCGAGAAGCTGGAGCAGGACGCCATCCAGCGTGCCAAGGTCGAAGAGATGGGCGAGAAAGACATCGCCCGCGAAATCAAACGCCTGGAAAAGCTCATGCTGGAGCATGCGCGGAACCTGGAGTTCGAAAAAGCAGCCCGGGTACGCGACCAGCTGTCGGTACTCAAGACCCAGGCTTTCGGTGCCTCTGGGCACGACAGCGTAGCGTTGTAGCTGCAGGAAATTACCCGTCGTTCTAAAATAAGACTGACTGGTCTGCTTACCCGACGGAATCGATGGGGTTCTCTGCTACAATGGTGGCTGTCAATAAAGAAAAACCAGCAGTTGAGGGCTCGCAGTCGCCATGTAAGGCGATTGATAGCTGGAGGAAGAGGGGGTCAGGTTTGCGTTGTGCATGCCGGCCCAATGTCAACACCAGTAAAGCCAACAGAAGGAGCTTGCGATGCGACTCACCACCAAAGGCCGTTTTGCGGTCACCGCGATGATTGATCTGGCCCTGCGCCAGAATAACGGCCCTGTCACCCTGGCTGCGATCAGCCAGCGCCAGCAGATTTCCTTGTCTTACCTGGAGCAGTTGTTCGGCAAGCTGCGTCGCCACGAGCTGGTTGAATCCACCCGCGGCCCTGGCGGCGGCTACACCCTGGCCCGCAAGGCCGCAGACATCACCGTCGCCGACATCATTGTGTCGGTGGACGAGCCTATCGACGCCACCCAATGCGGCGGCAAGGAAAACTGCCTGGGCGATGCCGGCCGTTGCATGACCCACGATCTGTGGGCTTCGCTGAATACCCGCATGGTCGAGTTCCTGGATTCCGTCAACCTGCAAAAGTTGGTGGACGACCAACTGGCCAAGGGTGTGCAGATCGAGACCAAGCCCATGGTCAAGCGGGCTATCTCCAGCCTGCCCGTCGTCAAGCCCATGCGCATTACCGGCCCCAATTCGGTATTCGCTCTGGGCAATGTGTTTGCTAAGTCTTAATTTTTAAATTGTGCTTTTTTAAAGCCAGCCGCCACTGAGAGCTAGCCAATGGACACCCCACATTTCCCGATATACATGGACTACAGCGCCACCAACCCCTGCGATGAGCGGGTAGTGGATGCCATGATTCCCTGGTTGCGTGAGCATTTCGGTAACCCCGCCTCGCGTAGCCACGCCTGGGGTTGGGAGGCTGAAGCCGCCGTAGAAAAGGCGCGTGAACAGGTTGCTGCGCTGATTGGCGCCGACCCACGTGAAATCGTCTGGACCTCGGGTGCCACCGAGTCCAACAATCTGGCGCTGAAGGGCGCCGCGCAGTTCTACAAGACCAAGGGCAAACACATCATCACGGTCAAGACCGAGCACAAAGCCGTGCTGGACACTTGCCGTGAGCTGGAACGCCAGGGTTTTGAAGTGACCTATCTGGACGTACAAGCAGACGGTCTGGTCGACCTGGAAGTCTTCAAGGCAGCGATCCGCCCCGACACGATTCTGGCCAGCGTGATGTTCGTGAATAACGAAATCGGCGTGATCCAGGACATCGCAGCCATCGGCGCCATCTGCCGCGAAAAAGGCGTGATCTTCCATTCTGACGCAGCGCAAGCCACCGGCCGTGTTGAGTTCGATCTGTCGAAAATGCCGGTCGATCTGATGAGCCTGACCTCGCACAAAACCTATGGTCCCAAGGGGATCGGCGCTTTGTTTGTGCGTCGCAAACCGCGCATCCGCCTGGAAGCGCAAATGCACGGTGGCGGTCACGAGCGCGGCATGCGTTCCGGCACCTTGCCTACGCACCAGATCGTCGGCATGGGCGAAGCCTACCGCATCGCCAAGGAAGAGATGGCGGTTGAAAACGTCCGCATCAAAGCCTTGCACGACCGCATGTTGGCGGGCCTGAAAGATGTGGAGCAAGTGTTCATCAACGGCCACGAAACACAACGCGTGCCGCACAACCTGAACATGAGCTTCAACTACGTCGAAGGCGAATCGTTGATCATGGGCATCAAGGGCCTGGCCGTGTCCAGCGGCTCGGCGTGCACGTCCGCCAGCCTGGAACCCAGCTACGTGCTGCGTGCCCTGGGCCGTAGCGACGAACTGGCCCACAGCAGCTTGCGTATGACCATCGGCCGTTGGACGACCGAGGCCGACATCGACTACGCCGTCGATACCATCAAAGTCAATGTGGCCAAGCTGCGTGACCTGAGCCCTTTGTGGGAAATGTACCAAGATGGTGTGGACATCAGCACCATCCAATGGGCGGCCCATTGATTTGAATTGAAGAGGTAAACACCATGGCTTATTCTGAAAAAGTGGTAGACCACTATGAGAACCCCCGCAATGTGGGTTCGTTCGAAAAAGGTGACGACAGCGTAGGTACCGGCATGGTCGGCGCCCCTGCTTGCGGTGACGTGATGAAACTGCAGATCAAGGTCAACCCAGTGACTGGCGTGATCGAAGACGCACGCTTCAAGACCTACGGCTGCGGTTCCGCCATTGCCTCCAGCTCGCTGGTGACCGAATGGGTCAAGGGCAAAACACTGGACCAGGCTGCGGCTTTGAAGAACAGTGAAATCGCCGAAGAGCTGGCTTTGCCGCCGGTGAAGATCCACTGCTCCATCCTGGCTGAAGACGCCATCAAGGCGGCGGTCAACGACTACAAGCAGAAACACGGAGCCGCCCAGGCCCACTGATATGGCTGTGACTTTGACAGAGGCCGCTGCCCGGCACGTGACCCGCTACCTGGCCAAACGTGGCAAGGGCGTGGGCGTGCGTCTGGGTGTCAAAACCACCGGCTGCTCGGGTCTAGCCTACAAGCTCGAATACGTCGACGAACTGGCGCCCGAAGATGTGGTTTTTGAAGGCCACGGCGTGAAGGTATTGGTCGATCCCAAGAGCCTGGCCTATATCGACGGTACTCAGTTGGACTTTGTGCGTGAAGGCCTGAATGAAGGCTTCAAGTTCGAAAATCCGAACGAGCGCGACAAATGTGGCTGCGGAGAAAGCTTCCGGATTTAACGGCTGCGCTCCGAACACCAACCGCCCGTGCCCCGTGTGCTGGCGGTTTTTTCTTGGCACCTATGAACCTCCAATCCAACGACTTCGAGCTGTTTGAAATCCCTGTGCAGTTCGCGCAGGACCATGTGGCCATGCAAGCGCGCTGGCAGGCCTTGCAGCGCGAAGCGCACCCGGATCGCTTTGCGGCCCAGGCCGGTGCTGCGCAGCGTGTGGCCATGCAGTGGTCGGTGCGCATCAACGAAGCCTGGGCCCGGTTGAAGGACCCTCTGAAGCGCGCCGCCTATCTGTGCGAACTGCACGGCGCGCCCATTCAGGCCGAAAACAACACGGCCATGCCTCCTACCTTTCTGATGCAGCAGATGGAATGGCGCGAGGCCTTGGACGATGCCGACAGCGCTGCCGCCTTGGAGGTTTTGAATACCGAGGTACTGCAGGCCCGGCGCGACATCCTTGCCCAATGTGCGCAGTTGCTGGATGTTGCGCATGACTATGCGGCGGCCGCCCAGCAGGTGCGGGCGCTGATGTTCATCGAGCGCTTTGCCAGCGACGTGGACGACCGCCTCGACGCAATGGTTACAGCTCCCAAGGGACAATAAGCGTCTCAGATTCCCGCGAACAGATTACAAAAATTCCATGGCGCTTCTTCAAATTTCCGAACCCGGCCAGTCGCCCGATCCGCACCAGCGCCGCCATGCCATTGGTATCGACCTCGGCACCACGCATTCCCTGGTGGCCACGGTGCGCAGTGGCGAGGCCGTGTGCCTGCCCGATGACCAGGGCCGCATCATCTTGCCCAGCGTGGTGCGCTACCTGGCGGGCGACAAACGCCAGATCGGCCATGACGCCTTGGCCGCGCAGGCCACGGACCCGGAAAACACCATCGCTTCCGTCAAGCGCTTCATGGGCAGGGGCTTGGCCGACATAGCCCAGCGCGAGAAGCTGCCTTACGTATTTATCGACAAGCCCGGCATGGTGGGCCTGCAGACCGTGCACGGCGAGAAGTCGCCGGTCGAGATCAGCGCCGAGATCCTGGCAACGCTGCGCTTTCGCGCCGAAGACAGCTTCAACGACGATGTGTATGGCGCGGTGATCACCGTACCCGCCTACTTCGACGATGCCCAGCGCCAAGCCACCAAGGATGCGGCCCAACTGGCCGGCCTGAACGTGCTGCGCCTGATCAACGAACCCACGGCTGCCGCCATTGCCTATGGCCTGGACAATGCCAGCGAAGGCATCTATGCGGTGTACGACCTAGGCGGCGGCACCTTCGATATTTCCATACTGCGCCTGAGCCAGGGTGTGTTCGAGGTCATCGCGACCGGTGGCGACGCGGCCCTGGGCGGTGATGACTATGACCGTGCCTTGGCCGACTGGGTGCTGGCGCAAACCGGCCAACAGGCGCTTACCGCATCCGACAAGGTGGCGATGCAGGTTGCAGCCCGGGCCTGCAAGGAAGCCCTGTCTGCTACAGATTTAGTAGCTTTCAGCGCAGATATTTCCTGCGCCAGCGTACGATTGGATGTAAAGAAATCAGACTTCGAAGCAGCTACTGCGCAGCTGACCGCACGCACCATGGTCGCCGTGCGCAAGGCTCTGCGTGATGCCAAGCTGACCTTGGATGAAGTGCAGGGCACGGTGATGGTCGGCGGATCCACCCGCATGCCGCAGGTGCAGCAGGCGGTGGCCGCATTCTTTGGCCGCGCACCCTTGACCAATCTGAACCCGGATGAAGTGGTGGCCCTGGGCGCTGCCATCCAGGCCAACCAGCTGGCGGGCAACAGCGGAGCCAACGACCTGTTGTTGCTGGACGTGATTCCGCTGTCTCTCGGTATCGAGACCATGGGCGGCCTGGTGGAGCGCATCGTGCCGCGCAACCAGACCATTCCCACCGCCATGGCGCAAGACTTCACCACCTACCAGGATGGTCAAACTGCCTTGGCGCTGCACGTGGTGCAGGGCGAGCGCGACCTGGTGGCCGACTGCCGCAGCCTGGCGCGTTTCGAGCTACGCGGCATTCCGCCGATGGCGGCCGGTGCCGCGCGCATCCGCGTCACCTTCACTGTGGATGCCGATGGCCTGTTGAGCGTGGCTGCGAAAGAGCAGGGCAGTGGCGTGGAAGCGCAGATCACCGTCAAGCCTTCTTACGGCCTGAGCGATGAACAGATTGCCCAGATGCTGCAAGACAGCTTCAGCACCGCTGCGCAAGATATGCAGGCCCGCGCCCTGGTCGAAGCCCGCGTGGACGCCGACCGTATGCTGCTGGCCACGCACAGTGCGCTGGCTGCCGATGGAGATTTGCTGTCGGCCCAGGAGCGTTCAGAAGTCGATACGCTGCTGGGCGAGCTGGTGCAGGCCAAGGCCCTGACCGATGCCAAAGCGGTCGAAGCCGCGACCAAGCGCGTGGCCGAAGGCACCGAAGCATTTGCTGCCGCCCGCATGAACCGGGGCATACAGCATGCCCTGTCCGGAAAAAACATAGAAACGATCTGATATGCCCGTCATCAAAATTTTGCCCCACCCCGAATACTGTCCCCAAGGTGCTGAAATCAGCGCGCCTGCGGGCACGTCCATCTGCGAAGCCATGCTGGACAACCACATCAACATCGAGCATGCCTGCGACATGAGCTGCGCCTGCACGACCTGCCACGTCGTTGTGCGCGAGGGCTTCCAATCGCTGGGTGAGCTGGACGAGAATGAAGAAGACCTGCTAGACCGCGCCTGGGGGCTGGAGCCGAATTCGCGCCTGGGCTGCCAGGCTTTCTTGGCGCAGCAAAATGTGACGGTGGAAATCCCCAGGTACACCATCAACCACGCCAAAGAGAATCATTGATGAAATAGGCTGTTGGCGCAGGTTTTATCTGCGCCAGCAGCTATCAATAAAGTAGCACCTACCGCCATGCGCCAGATCATTCTCGATACCGAAACCACCGGCCTGTCTGCCGCAGGCGGCGACCGCATACTGGAAATCGGTTGCGTGGAGTTGCAACACCGCAAGCTCACCGGCAACCACTTCCACCAGTACATCAACCCCGAGCGCGACAGCCACGAAGATGCGCTGCGGGTGCACGGCATCACCACCGAGTTCCTGCGCGACAAGCCCAAGTTCGTACAGATTGTGGATGCCTTCCTGGAGTACTGCAGCGGCGCCGAAATCATCATCCATAACGCGTCGTTCGACGTGGGCTTTCTGAACAAGGAGCTAGAGCGCCTGGGCAAGCCGCCGCTGAGCCATTTCGTCAGTGGCATTGTCGATACCCTGGCCATGGCCAAGGAGCTGTTCCCTGGCAAGCGCAACTCGCTGGATGCGCTGTGCGACCGCCTGGAGGTAGACAACTCGGGCCGTACCTTGCACGGCGCCTTGCTGGACGCCGAGTTGCTGGCCGACGTCTACATCAACATGACCCGCGGCCAGAACGCGCTGATGATCGATGTAGGCAGTGAAGAGAGCGATGTGGGCGTTGCCGCCATACCGCGCATGGACCTGAGTGGCTTCGTGCTGCCGGTACTGAACATCAGTGAAGAAGAGGCCACCGCCCACCTCGATGTGCTCAAACAAATCGATAAATCTAGCGGCGGAAAAACAATTTGGCGAAACCTCGAAAAAGATGTTGTATAATTTGAGGCTTACCTGATAAGAATAAAACTTAAGGTTTTAAACAGTTTCAGGGCGATTAGCTCAGGGGTAGAGCACTGCATTCACACTGCAGGGGTCGCAAGTTCGAAACTTGCATCGCCCACCAGATCAAGCCTCCCAAGTCATTGACTTGGGAGGCTTTTTTTATTTCCGAATTGCGTCGTGTTGGGCGTGTTCTTTCGGATGCGAGCCGGCAAGCGCCTTCAATCAAGGTCCCCGGTTACTTATTCCTGGATGGTGTTGGCAGGGACTGGCATGTCCAAGGCGAGATAGCCGCTGGGTGTGCGCAATTGAAGTAGGTGTAAAGCTTCCCGTTGTGTAGCCTTCAAGACCGTATCACCGTGGTGAAACAGCGCGTCGCTGTGCTCGGTATAGAACGACATGCTGTGGGGCTCGTATACGCACAATGTCGCTTTGTGGGGCGTTCGGACGCCCAGATCGAAGAGTAAGTTGCGCAAGGTTTTCATGGTGGTGCGCATGCGCTTTCAAAAGCCGTCATGCGCTGTCGTGACGCAAGCTCAATGCCATGCATGGTGGGCAGTGTACAAATATTCAGCACAGTGCCTCTAGCGGATGCGGGCCTATAAAACGCGGTTGAAAGTGCGCTTCTATCCATTCTGGCGTGACTTCTTCCAGCATGGCAGGCGTCCAGAGCGGGCGCCTGTCCTTGTCGATCAGCAAGGCGCGTATGCCTTCCGCTAAATCCGGGTGGGCGCAGCAACCCAGGGATACGCTGTACTCCAGTCTGAACACCTCGGCCAGTGACATGTGTCGTACGCGCTGCCACAGCGCGAAAGACAAGGCTGCGGACGTGGGTGAGCCGTGGTTGAAGCTGCTTGCCGCTTGGTCTAGCCAGGCATCGCCGCTGCGAAGCTCACGCAGTCGGGCGGCAATGTCCAGCAGATCGTCACCCGCCATGAGAGCCTGGATGCTGTCCCAATGCGTACGTACCTGGGACACGGGCAGGCTGTGGTTAGCGTTATCGGCCATACGGGCGAGCAGGCGCGACAACTGGCTACGGTTTTGCGCAGCGTCGTCTGTCCAATGGCTGGCGGCGATGGTGGTTTGCAGTTCGTCGCGCGTATGCGTTCCCACATGGAAGTCGGCCAGACCGCAAAACAGTGCATCGGCCGCATTCAGGTGCACGCCGGTCAGGGCCAGGAACAGGCCTACACGGCCAGCCATGCGGCGCAGTATCCAGCTTCCACCTACATCAGGGTAGAGGCCAATGCTGATCTCCGGCATGGCCAGTTTGCTGCTGGTGGTGACCACGCGGTGCGAGGCGCCGGCCATCAGCCCTATGCCACCCCCCATGACGATGCCCTGGCCCCAGCAGAGCAGGGGTTTGGGGTAGGTGTGGATGGCGTAGTCCAACGCGTATTCCTGAGCGAAGAAGTCCTCAGCATGCGTGTTGGTAGCGCTGCCGCAGTCACGCAGAGTCTGGTAGAGCCCGCGCAGGTCGCCTCCTGCACAAAAAGCTTTTTCACCACTGCCTTGCAAGATGACGCCCACCACCTGCGGGTCACTGGCCCAGCGCTGCAGGGCAGGGGCCAGGCGCTGCACCATGGCCAGGGACAAAGCATTCAAGGCAGCAGCTGCGTTCAGTGTTGCCACGCCAAAGCAACGGCCATCGGCGGTGGGCAATGTATCGAGCAGAACGACCTCGGCGGAGCTTGGTGTCATGGTTGTGTTCTGGGAATAAGGGGGGGAGTTGCCAGCGGTTGCGGGCAGGGCGCGCTGAGGTATGGATTTTGCTCATTTCGCCATACCGATGGGGGCGGCGTATCCGGATGCCCCAAATTCAACGCCAGCTTTGGTGGATACGGCGATTTCTAGAATAAAGTTCGGCATATGAATCTACCCAAATGGACCCGATTGCTGCCCGGTGCCCGCTTTGTCATCGGCGTGCCGTATTTTTGGCTGGCCCTGTTTTTTGTGGTGCCGTTTTTGATACTGGTACGTATCAGCATGACCGATATGGGCAATGGCATTGACCCATTTGCACCGCTGCTTAGCGCGGCAGATGGCGTCTGGCACATCGTCTTGAAGTACCAGAACTACCTGTCCATCTTCGGTGAACCTGCTGAAGACGGGCATATGGTCTGGGGCCAGACCATCTACATCGAGGCCTACGCCACATCCCTTAAATACGCGTTCTGGACCACGGTGCTGTGCCTGTTCATCGGCTACCCGTTCGCTTATTTCATTGCCCGGGCCAAGCCCGGCGCGCAAGTGCCTTTGCTGATGATGGTGATGCTGCCGTTCTGGACATCGTTCCTGCTGCGTGTCTATGCCTGGAAGGGCATCCTGGCAGACCAGGGCGTATTGAACAATCTGCTGATCTGGCTGGGCATCACCCACGAACCCCTCCAGATGCTGTACACCGATGTGTCCATGCTGGTGGGTATGACCTATGTCTATATTCCGTTCATGATCCTGCCGCTGTACGCCACCTTGTCCAAAATGGATACGCGGCTGCTGGAGGCGGCTTACGACCTGGGCGCTACGCCCTGGAGCGCGTTCTGGCTGGTGACTGTGCCGCTGAGTAAGGCGGGCATCATTGCTGGCTCGATGCTGGTGTTCATTCCAGCGGTGGGCGAATTT
>JAPLPK010000082.1 GCA_026400275.1 Burkholderiales bacterium | reverse complement strand
TGACCTTGCTGAGCCGGAGGACCAACAGCAGTGCCCCGACGATGCCGCCGCCGATGAAGGCCATCAGCGACAGGCCAACCGTCCAGCGCGCCGCCAGCAATAGGTTGCGAAAAATATCCCACACAGAAAAATCAACCATGGTGCAAATCCTTGGGGGTTAGCGGCCAAACACGAAGCGCGGGCCCAGCCAATTCAGCAGCTTGCGCATGGACACCGACAGCGCCAGGTAAATGGCGGTGGCGATGATGAAGGCCTCGAACGCGCGGAAGTTGCGGCTCTGGATCAGGTTGGCGGCGTAGCTGAGCTCTTCGGTGGAAATTTGGCCGCACACCGCTGAGCCCAGCATCACGATGATGATCTGGCTGACCATGGCCGGCCAGACCTTTTTCAGGGCAGGAGGCAGCACTACACGGGTAAAAATTTGCAGCCGCGACAAGGCCAGGCTCATGGCTGCCTCGATCTGGCCCTTGGGTGTAGCGTCGATGCCGGCACGGATGATTTCCGTGGCGTAGGCGCCCAGGTTGATCACCATGGCCAGTACCGAAGCAACCTGGGGCGATAGCTTGAAGCCCAGCGCGGGCAGGCCGAAAAAGATGAAGAACAGCTGCACGATAAAAGGCGTGTTGCGGATTAGCTCTACATAGGCACCCACCAGCCATTTCAGGGCCAGCGGCGCGGGTGCGTTCTGGCTACGCACCCAGGCGCAGGCGATGCCAACCACGGCGCCAATCAGCGTGGCCAGTAGCGTCAGCAGCAGCGTCCAGCCCACGCCCTTGAGCAGCAGCGGCCACTGCTCCAGCACGGCAATAAAGTCAAATTGGATGCGCATGGGCTGCCTCCTAGGATGGTGTTGGCTGGGGTCACGCGCCTTAACGGCGCGCGGGATGGACTTTGACGTGGGCTCGCCCCGCAACATGCGGGGCGGCCTGCTTACTGCGGCAGATCGCCAGCAGGGCGGCCCAGCCAGCGCACGGCCATCTTGTCGATGTCACCGGATTTTTTCGCGTCGGCGATGATTTCATTCACCTTCAGGCGCAGCTTGTCTTCACCCTTGGCCACGCCGATGAAGTTGGGAGAGTCTTTCAACAGCAGTTTGTATTCGGTGCCCAACTGCGGGTTCTTGGCCATCAGGTTGCCGGCTACCGAGGCGCCCGTGGCAATTACCTGCACCTGGCCGGAGACGAAGGACGAGACGGTAACGTTGTTGTCTTCGAAGCGCTTGATGTCGGCGCCGGCCGGGGCCAGCTTGGTCAACTCCTGGTCTTCGATGGCGCCCCGGGTTACGCCCACGCTCTTGCCGCTCAGGTCGGCAAAACTCTTGATAGCCAGGGACTTGGGCGCAAACACGGCCTGGAAGAAGGGCGAGTAGGCGGATGTGAAGTCGATCACTTTTTCGCGCTCTGGGTTCTTGCCCAGGGTGGAGATCACCAGGTCGGCCTTTTGCGTCTGCAGGTACGGGATGCGGTTGGCGCTGGTCACGGGGATCAGCTCGACCTTCACACCCAT
>JAPLPK010000248.1 GCA_026400275.1 Burkholderiales bacterium | reverse complement strand
TTCAGCGCCGGGGCGCATATCGACGTGCACCTGCCCGGCGGCATCACGCGCCAATACTCGCTGTGCAACGACCCGCAGGAAACCCAGCGTTACTGCCTGGGCGTGCTGCGCGACCCGGCATCGCGCGGCGGCTCCGAGGGCATGCACGCCCTGGCCGAGGGCAGCGAGCTGGAGATCAGCGCGCCCAAGAACCACTTCCCCCTGGCGGCGGACGCCCAACGCAGCCTGCTGTTGGCCGGCGGCATAGGCATCACGCCCATCCTGGCCATGGCGCAGCAGCTGGCGGCCAGCCGCAAGCCCTTCGACATGCACTACTGCACCCGTTCGCAGGAGCGCACCGCCTTCGTGGATCGCATCCGTGCCAGCGCGTTTGCGCGCGACGTGCACTTCCATTTCGACGACGGCGGCAGCGTGCAAGCGCTGTCGCTGCCCGACCTGCTGGCCGAGCCGCAGCCCGGCGTGCACCTGTACGTGTGCGGGCCCAAGGGCTTCATGGACGCGGTGCTGGGTACCGCCCGCGCCAGCGGTTGGGCCGAAGAGCAGTTGCACTACGAGTTCTTCTCTGCGGAAGTGGTGCACTCGGCCAATGACGCCAGCTTCGACGTGCGTCTGGCCAGCAGCGGCAAGGTTATCCATATCGCAGCGGAGCAAACCGTCATCCATGCCCTGGCCCTGGCCGGCGTGGAGGTGCCGTTCTCGTGCGAGCAGGGCGTGTGCGGCACCTGCCTGACCCGCGTGATCGAAGGCGTGCCCGACCACAAGGATCTGTACCTCACGCCCGAGGAACAGGCCGCCAACGACCAGTTCACCCCCTGCTGTTCGCGGTCAAAATCACCGGTACTTGTACTCGACCTGTGAGCCCATGCCCGACACCCCAGCCACCGCCGCACCCATCGACCTCAACGACCAGCCCGGCCACCTGATACGCCGGGCCCACCAGATCGCCGTGGCCAGCTTCCACCAGCATCTGGGCCGCGAGGTCACGCCCGTGCAGTACGCCATGATGCGCATGTTGCAGGCCAAGCCGGGCATAGACCAAGCCACGCTGGCCCAAGAGGTGGCGTTGGACACGTCCACCACCGCTGACATTGCGGTGCGGCTGGAAAGCAAGGGTTGGATCAGCCGTGCCGTGCTGGCACGCGGCCAGCGCAGCCTGGCGCTGACCGAGGCCGGCGCTGCGCTGCTGGAGACTCTGGTGCCCGGCATGCAAGACATGCAGGTCCAGCTGATGGATGGACTGGAGGCTGAAGAGCGGCAAGAGCTGCTGCGCCTGCTGCGCAAATTCATCGCACCCGACTCCGAGCGGCGCCAAGCGCGTTAGCCCGGGCTTGCTTCACTTTTAGGAGCTGCTAGTGCAGATAATACCTGCGCTACAACCCGATTTGCTGATTGGCTACTTGCCTCAGACACACCTCCACAACCGTTCGCCCTGAGCTTGTCGAAGGGCTCTATCAGCAAGCCCTTCGACCCTTCGACAAACTCAGGACAGGCCAAGCTCAGGGTGAACGGGGTTTTTCATGGGCGTGGTTGCGTTCTGAGACATATACCTAATCAGGCCGATTGGGCTCGTGTCAATTGCCCAGCAAAATCTGCGCAATGATGCCGGTGGTGATGGCGATCAGCACATAGTCACCACCCGTTTGCACCCAGTGGTAGCCGCGCGGTGGCGCACTCAGGTGGTGGCCGCGCCAATCGTTCACCACGTAGGTGTTGTTGCGGTATTCGCGTGGCAGACGGCCACCTCTGCGGAAGTTGTGGTCCGGGCCGGCGCCGCGTTCCTGCATGGCCATGGGGCCGTCATGGGGCCGCTCGTTCTGCATGCGCCGTCCATGGTCTTGGCCTGGCATGGGGCGGTCCATACGTTGATCTTGGCGCGGGCCATTACGCTGGTCGCCGCGCTGGTCATTGCGTTGCTCGCCACGCTGGTCACCACGTTGGTTCGGGCGCCTCCAGTCGTCGTCTCCCCCGGATCGGCCTTGGGCGTGGGCTAGGCTGCCCAGGCACAGGCTGGCTGCGGCTAGTGCGGCGATCAAAGTTGTTTTGTGCATGTGCTGCTCCTTTTCGTAGCGCGGCCAAGTGACCGCCTTTGCCTGCATTGGAGCCCAAAGTCAGCGAGAAAGCTGTAGGAGCGGGCCTGGTTTACGGAGTGGATACGGACGTGCTAGCTGCGGACATTGACGATGCCGCCAGCAGCGAAGTCCGCCGTGTGTCCCTGCAGGTGTTTCGCGTGCTGGACTGCGCTGGCAACGCCCGTGTCGACGTGCTCCTTACGCCGCAAGGCAAAGTGCTGGTCAACGAGGTGAACACCTTGCCCGGCTTCACCTCCATCAACATGTACCCCAAGCTGTGGCAGGGCAGCGGGCTGGGCTATACCGCGTTGATTACCCGGCTGATTGAATTGGCGCAGGAGCGGTATGTGGGGGATTGGGGTTTGAAGACTTCGGTTGTTTGAGGGGGAGTAGAAGCTTCGGCAGCTTTGCGTTAAGGGCTTGTAGGAGGTTTTTTACAGCTTCGACGTTCGAGCTAAGCGGGCGCCAAC
>JAPLPK010000186.1 GCA_026400275.1 Burkholderiales bacterium | reverse complement strand
CTCCGTGAACCCGCGCAAAACCTGGCCCACGGCTGCGGCATTGCTGCTGTTGTCCCTGGCCTTGTTGCTGGTCGGCGCCAGCATAGGCAGCACCGGGCTGGACAGCCTGCTGGCCGCGCGCCATGACCCGGTGGCACTGCAGATCTTGTGGGACATCCGCCTGCCGCGTACCGTGGGTGCCTGGCTGGCTGGCGCTTTGTTTGCGCTGGCTGGCGCGGTGGCGCAGGGGCTGTTTCGCAATCCGCTGGCCGACCCCTATCTGCTGGGCAGTGCGTCCGGCGCTTCGCTGGCAATTGCGGTGGCCCTGGCGCTGCTGGGTGTGTCGCCGACCGCTACCGCCTGGCTGGTACGCCTCGGGTTGACGGGGGCTGCATTCGCCGGCGCGGTGGGCGGCGTGTTGCTGACCCTGGTGCTGGCGCGCGGTGTGCAGCACACGCTGCGCCTGCTGCTGGCTGGCGTGATCGTCGGCGTGGTGCTGGGCGCCGCCAAAGACCTGGTGCTGCAGGCCGCGCCCGAGATCTTGAGTGCCAGCGTGGGCTTCAACCTGGGCACCACCGGCTTCATAGGCTGGAGCGCCTGCGTGCTGATGGCCGGCGTGTGGGCCTTGTGCCTGCTGGTAGCCTGGGTGCTGGCGCCGGTACTGGACGGCCTGAGCCTGGGCGAAGCCACCGCGCGCAGCCTGGGCCTGCCGCTGCTGCAGATGCGCGCCGCGCTGATTGCGGTGCTGGCGCTGGCCACCGGCACGGCTGTGGCGCAGAGCGGCATGATCGCCTTCGTTGGCCTGGTGGCGCCGCACTTGGCGCGCTCCCTGGTGCCGACCACGCATGGCCGCTGGATGCTGTTGTCCAGCCTGACCGGTGGCGTGCTGCTGATGGCGGCTGACATCCTGGCGCGCTGGCTAACCGCGCCGCAGGAGCTGCCGGTGGGCGTGTTGACGGCCGCGCTGGGTGGCTGCTATCTGCTTTGGCGCATGCACAAGCGTACGGCAGGTGTGCTATGAATAATATAGCTATCCGCGCAAGTGGAATATGCGTCAGCCTGGGAAATGTGCCCGTGCTGCACGGTATCGATCTGGCGCTGGGCGCAGGCCGCTGGACCAGCATCGTCGGCCCCAATGGTGCGGGCAAATCCACCCTGTTGAAGGTGCTGGCCGGCTTGTTGCCCTGCACCGGCAGCGTCGAGCTGCTGGGCCAGCCCTTGGCCGCCTTGTCGGGCCGCCAGCGCGCACAGCAGTTGGCCTGGCTGGGGCAGGGCGAAGCTAGCGCCGATGATTTGACGGTGTGGGACGTGGCCATGCTCGGCCGCTTGCCGCACCAGCCCTGGCTGGCCGCACCCAGTGCCGCCGACCATGCCGCCGTGGAGCAGGCCCTGCGCGCCACCCAGGCCTGGGACTGGCGCGCCCGCAGCCTGGGCCAGCTGTCTGGCGGCGAGCGTCAGCGCGTGCTGCTGGCACGGGCCCTGGCGGTGCAGGCCCCCGTGCTGTTGATGGACGAACCCCTGGCCAACCTGGACCCACCCCACCAGACCGATTGGCTGCTGCTGGTGCGTGCGCTGGTGGCGCGCGGCCACACGGTGGTCAGCGTGCTGCATGAGGTGTCCATGGCCTTGCAGGCCGACGATATGCTGATCCTGGCCCAAGGTCGGGTGCTGCACCAGGGCGCCTGTGGCGACGCCGCCAGCCACCGCGCGCTGGAACAGGTTTTTGACGGACGCATCGCCGTCCACCGCATAGCCAACCAATGGGTTGCGCTACCAAAACTAGAGTAAACAGAATGAACGACCACGCCTTCAGCGCGCCCGAACGCCAAGCCGTCTACCGCGCCATCTACGAGCGCCGCGACATGCGCCACTTCAATGGCGGCGAGGTTGAGCCCGAGCTGCTGCGCCGGCTGCTGATGGCCGCGCACCACGGCCCCAGCGTGGGCTTCATGCAGCCCTGGCGCTTCATCCGCGTCTCTGCGCCGGCGCTGCGCCAGCAACTTCACGCTGTGGTGGAGGTGGAGCGCATCCGCACCGCCCAGGCCATGGGCGAGCGCGAGGACGACTTCATGCGCCTGAAGGTGCAGGGCCTGCTGGACGCTGCCGAGCTGCTGGCCGTGGTGCTGCCCGATGGGCGCGAAAAGCACATCTTTGGCCGCCGCACCCTGCCGCAGATGGACCTGGCCTCCACCTCCTGCGCCATCCAGAACCTGTGGTTGGCGGCGCGCGCCGAGGGCCTGGGCATGGGCTGGGTGTCGATCTTCGACCCGCTCACCGTGGCCGAGGTGCTGGGCCTGCCCGCAGGTGCCGAGCCGGTGGGCCTGCTGTGCCTGGGGCCGGTGGCCCAGTTCTACGACCGGCCCATGCTGGAGGAAGAAAACTGGGCCCGCCGCGAAGCCCTGGCCGACCTGGTGTTCGACGACCAGTGGGGCCAGGCATCCACCTTGTTTGCAGAAGGAAAATAGCCCTCATGCAGATCCGTAGCTACCAAAACTCCGACGAATCCGCCGTGGTCGCCCTGTGGCAGGCCTGCGGCCTGACCCGCCCCTGGAACGACCCGCACAAAGACATCGCCCGCAAGCTGCAGGTACAGCCCGAGCTGTTCCTGGTGGGTGAGCTGGACGGCCAGCTGATCGCCACGGCCATGGCTGGCTACGACGGCCACCGTGGCTGGGTCAACTACCTGGCTGTGGCGCCAGAACAGCAGCGGCGCGGCTACGCGGCCCAATTGATGCAGCACATCGAGCAACAGCTGCTGGCGATGGGGTGCCCCAAGCTGAACATGCAGGTGCGCACCAGCAACAGCGCTGTGCTGGCCGTATACCGCCGCCTGGGCTACGCGCAGGACGAGGCCGTGAGCCTGGGCAAGCGCCTGATACCCGATGGCCCCCGCGCATGAATATCGCGTTGAGTGTGCAGTGGTTGGCTTTGGCCCTGGTGATCGCCCTGGTGGTGGACTGGCGCCTGGGCGAGCCGCCCAGCTGGTGCCACCCGGTGGTGTGGATAGGCAATGCCCTGGGTTGGGCCGGGCGCCGGGTGGCGCCGCTGGACGGCCCGGTTCCGGCACCCGACCCGGATTACAAGTCTTTTGGGCTGGGGGCGCTGGTTTGGTGTGCGGGGGCAGCTATGGTTTGTGTAGCAGCTGTTGCGGTGCAAAAAGGCTTGCTATGGCTGCCGCAGCACTACCAAAGCCTGTGGGCCACGGCCTTGGCCATGGTGTTGCTGGGCCTGGTGCTCAAGCCGATGCTGGCGTGGGCCATGCTGTACAGCGAGGTGCAGGCGGTGGAAGAGGCCTTGGCCCAGTCCCTGGACGCGGGCCGGGAACGCCTGTCCTGGCTGGTCAGCCGCGACGTGACGCAGCTCAGCGAGAGCGAGGTGCGTGAAAGCGCCATCGAGTCGCTGGCCGAGAACCTGAACGACTCAGTCGTCGCCCCCATCTTCTGGTTCTTGCTGCTGGGCCTGCCCGGCGCAGCGCTGTACCGCTTCGCCAACACCGCTGATGCCATGTGGGGCTACCGTGGCGTGCGCAACGGCCAGGTCTGGGAATGGGCTGGCAAATGGGCGGCCTGGGCCGATGACGTGCTGAGCTGGCTGCCCGCGCGCATCACCGCCGTGCTGTTGCTGCTGGTGTCTGGCGGCCGTGGCTGGCGCGCCCTGGTCACGCAGGCGGCCTACACACCGTCGCCCAACAGCGGCTGGCCCATGGCCGCCATGGCCTTGGCACTGGATGTCCGGCTGGGCAAACCTGGCGTGTACGTGCTGCACCCCACTGGCCGCGTACCCGGCGCAACCGATATGTACCGGGCCGGAATCCATGCGCGCAATGCGCTGCTGGCGCTGGTGTTGATTACGCTGTTGGCTCTTTTTTTTATAGCGCGGTGAAAGTTTGCGCGCAGTGGCGTTTGCTATGTACAACACCTGTCACAGGCTTGCCCTACACTTTCCAGCCTTATGCCGTGTTGGAGCATGTGCTTCCAGCGCAAGCAGCTATATATTGAATAGCACATGAGCTCTTTTTTCACCCATGGCGGCCCGGATGCGCTGGGCGTGCCGCGCTGGGATTTCTCGACCAACAGCAACGCCTGTGGCCCGTGCCCGCACGCCCTGGCCGACCTGCAGCAGGCCGACGCCACGCGCTACCCGGACCCGCATTACACCGCCTTGAAAGAGCAGCTGGCGGCCTTCCATGGCGTGGCCGCGCAGCGCATCTTGCTGGCAGGCAGCGCCAGCGAGTTCATCCACCGCATCAGTGCCGCGCACCAGCGCCAGCGGGTGTACCTGCCGCAGCACCATTACGGCGACTATCTGCAAGCCGCCCAGGCCTGGGGGCTGATACAGGCCGACGCGCCCCAAGCCCAGCTGCTGTGGGCCTGCGAGCCGTCCAGCCCCTTGGGCCAGGCCCACCCCGGTCTGGCGGAACTGGTGGGCGGTTTGCGGCCCGACCAGCAGCTGGTGCTGGACTGTGCCTATGCCCCGCTGCGCCTCGACGGCGCCCCCAGTCTGGATGCCGACCAGCGCGACCGGGTCTGGCAGATGTGGACGCCCAACAAGGCTCTGGGCCTGACGGGAATACGCGCGGCGTACGCGATTGCGCCGCTGGGGGCGGATGTGCAGACCATGTCCATGCTGTGCCCGTCCTGGCCGGTGGGTGCGCACGGCGTGGCCATGCTGCAGGCCTGGTGCCGCCCGGCCAGCCAGCAGTGGCTGGCGCAGAGCCTGGTGAAGCTACGCGCCTGGAAGGCTCGGCAGATCATTCTGTGCCGCACCCTGGGTTGGGAGTGTTTGCCCAGCACCGCCAACTTCTTTTGCGCCCGGCCCAGCGGGGATGATTTGCCGCTGCGCTTGCAGCGTTTGCGCGCAAGGGGCATCAAGCTGCGGGATGCAGAGTCGTTTGGGTTGCCGGGTTATGTGCGGCTGGGGGTGCTGCCTCCGTTGGGGCAGGATGCGTTGGCGGCGCCGGGGTAGTTGGCACTCATTGGTCATGACTGGAGCTCGGTGTTATGTGTCACCGAGCGGTTCTCCACGCAAGAGTTGCCACGCGTCTCTGTACTTGCTGATGACCTGGGGTTCTACATTTACCGCCAAATTTTTGAGGGACCGCTTCTTGTCTGGTGTTTTTATCAAGGGCTTTGCGTATTCACGTCGCACCGCATCGCGGAAGAGTTTGTTCGCTGCATCCGCCGGTACGACGTAGTAGGTCAGATGTGAAAAATCCAGCGTACCGCGATGATTGTGAGATTCTCCAATCTTCCTGTTCATGTTGACGAACACCACAAAATCCGCATGGAACTTGTCCTTTGTAAGGTCGTCTTCACCAGATGCCTGGGTTAAGTAGATTCCTTCCTTCGCAGGGCAGAAGCCAGCTTTGACTTGAACGAGTAGTTTTATTCTGGGATTGAGGGTGTCCACAATCAGATCACTTCCAGCAAAGTTTGCTCGCAGGCCATTTGTGTTGTGTGCTGGTACTCCGTTCATCCAGCATTTGGCCGTGACTGCAGCCTCTCCTATACGGCCGTGCGATTGCGTCTTGCGTGGGGTGGCAGCTGATGTGGGCATGGTTGGTGTGCAGGGTGTTGTCTGACGTCTCAGGTGGTTTACGCCGCAAGCACTGCGGATTAAATCGACTGTTGAGGTTTAAATCGTCCATCAGAATATCGTGGAAGTTTATTTGTGGATTTATCGGTGGTTTTGGGTGGCTTGTATACTTCTTGCGCCTATGCGATCCCCGGCCGGGATGTGCGCCCGGCGGCGCAGTAACTTTTCTTTTGCGCCGGCGTGTGTCAAGGTAGTTGTCGCCTAGGCCGTTAGGCAGTCATCTTCACCCCATCACGCGCAGGCCGTTCGGGGTTGAGGTAAACCGCCTCGTCCAGGCTCCAGTTGCGCAGGCCCGATGCCCAGCGCTCTGGGTGATCAGTCCAGCAGTGCCCCGTCTAAGCCCTGATGGCGCTGAACGGGCGTGACGTACTTCAACGCGCTATGGCGATGCTCCTCGTTGTACCAACACACAAAACGTAATACCCAATCCCGTGCTTCGCTTACCGTGTCGAATGGCCTATCGGGCCACAGGGGGCAATACTTGGCGGTACGGAAGAGTGCTTCCGCATAGGCGTTGTCATTGCTGACCCTTGGTCGGCTATACGAAGGTGCCACGCCCAGTTCTTGCATCGTCGCCAGCAGGTTGGCGCCCTTCATCACCGAGCCGTTGTCGGAGTGCAGGACCAATGGTCTTCCTGCTGTTTTTTCGCGCAAGCAACCGCGCCTGAGCAATTCACATGCGTGGGCAGAGGACTCGCTTTCGTGTACTTCGTTGACCACCAGCTTGCGGCTGTAGATATCTTTGACCATGTACCAGTAAAAATACCGGCCTTTGACGGTGCTGGGCAGCCAGGTGATGTCCCAGCACCAGACTTGGTTGGGGCCGTCAGCGCGGTGTGTTGTGAGTGGGCGGGCTACGGGGGCTTTGCTGCGCCCACGCCGCTGCCCCAAGCCAGCCGCTTGGAGGATGCGGTAAAACGTTGACTCGCTGGCCAGATACGTGCCTTCATCGGCCAACTTGGGCACGATCTGGTGGGGCGTCAGGCTGGCGCAGTCGCTACGATGGGCTGCGGCCAACACCGCCTGGCGCTGCTCTGGGCTGAGTTTGTTCGCCGGTGTTTTGTGTTGAACTTGCGGGCGTCTATCACTGGGGCATCGCCGCCAGCGTTGTACGGTGCGTTCGTTCAATCCAAGTTCTGCACAGGCAAATGCTTGGCGCGCACCAGCTTGCACAGCCTCATCGATCAGCACCATGGCTTGCCTGCGATCCAGGGTAGGGGTCAAGCGTCCTCGCCCTTGCTCCAGATCGCATCGGCTTTTTTTCTGAGGATCAGCAACGCTGCCGCCTCCGCCAGTGCTTCGTTTTTACGGCGTAACTCGCGCTCCAGATCGCGGATCTTGTCTCGGGCATGCGGGTTCACTACACGACCCAACTCGCCGCCTTTGGTTACACCTTCGTTGGCCTCCTCGCAGGCCTGGCGCCATTGCTGGATTTGCTCGGGCAGCAGTGCCTTGGCACGGCAGTACTGGGCTAGCTCTGCTTCGCTCAATGGCGCCGTCTCCAGCACCTTTTGGCTGGATTGACCACTCGGTACAAATTCACCTGTGGCGCGACATGCATCGCGCCACGTTCGCAAGCTCACTTCGGTAATGCCGGTTTCTTTGGCCAGCTCCTTTACCGTTCGGTTCAGTGGCGGCTTCATCTGCTCCACTGCCCACCGCTTTTGTTCCACGGTGTATCTCATCTGCTTCATCTTCTGCCTTTTATGCGCCGCCCCACTTTGCTACTAAATTCTGAGGCGACAACTATCCTGACATGAAGGGCCAAAAGAAGTCAGC
Organism: Burkholderiales bacterium; assembly: GCA_026400275.1. GTDB lineage: Bacteria > Pseudomonadota > Gammaproteobacteria > Burkholderiales > Burkholderiaceae_C > Rhodoferax_B. The sequence goes on along the minus strand of JAPLPK010000186.1, from coordinate 12,090 downwards.
AAGAAAAGGCGAGCCGAAGTCGTCGCCCGGCTACGCCGGTACGCTGCGTTGCTCGGTCTGTGCGGGGTCCCGCTCGAACTCGGCCTACGGCCTCAAACAATCGCGGGCCCTGATCCGCCCAGCCCTGCGCTACTCGCCGACGCCACACGGCGGTGGAGCGGGAGCGGACATCCAGCCCGGCTGCGCCGGGCATTGCGCCCTGCACGGGCTGCGTTGGGCCCGAAACAGACACAGACCAGTGCGAAAGAAGTGCCACTTTGTCCACGTCGCGGACACGCGTCAGTTGCCCTTAAAGCGTCCACGGTTTTGGCCAGGGTCCCATGATTTTCGAGTGAGCGGTACACCATCCACGCGCTCTAGCAGCATTAGCTCTTGCAAAGGCATTTCCTTAACTTTGTTCGAAAGAACTAAAGATTCGACCGAAAGTTCATGCTGTACCAGTGCACGCACCTCCACAAAAAGAGCTCGGTACGCAATCATCCAGTCTCGCAAAAATGTGCCAACTAACTGGGATGCTAGCGAGACACCGTGAACCTCAATGTCTCCAGCGGAGTTAAGTCTGGCATCGATCCGAACTCGGATATCGTCAAAGTGATTGACCGAATGTGCAACCCACTTATCTCGGAGGTTCTTGACTTGAGTGTGACGATCTTTAAGCTCAACTGGTAGCCGATTGATGAGATCTAGGCCCAGACCCACGCGTACGCCACCGCCGAAACAGCGACCGTAGCTAAAAAGTGCCGCCCGGCACAGCGCGTGGCGCGTCTGTTCTCGGCGCAGAATTTCCTCGATTGATATGCCAGGCTCTGTCGGGTCAATCTCAATATGCAGGTCGCAGTAACGTATCGCTTCGTCTAAATCGTGCTGGACGCCGTAGAGGTCTGCCAGCTTTTGAGACTCGGGAACGCAGTATTCGAACTGTAGTACGGTGTTCATATGTTGCGATGCTGGGTTGCTTGACGTCAAAAGAGTAGGTGCCTGTGGGCTCGGAGAATGTGGGATGTGACCAGTAGGAATTTGGCCCAATGATGTGAATACATCACAGAACAAGTCGCTCGTCAGCGGCTGCTCCTGGCCGATTGCGTCCTCTCAAGCTTCATCCTATCACCGCAGGATAACGCGTTCGTTCGTACTGCTTGCTATGTAAATAGCAGCTATCTGCGCAGTCTCGACCAGCGCCAGAGCCCGATTTCTCTTAAACGGCGGGCCGCACCCTAAATCCCCGCCCACAAGCCATTCGCGTCCAGAATCTCAAACGCAATCGCTGGCCTGTCTTCCAGACAGCGGCGCACCGCCGCCGGGATCGCCTGCTTGGCTTTGCGGCACATGCCGGGTTGCTCTTCCACCTGGATGTGGAAGCCGCGCATGGTTTGCACCTCGTTGGCGCCGAGGGCGATGGTCAGCATGATGGCGAGTTGCACCTGCAGGGGCCGGGTGGGCATTCTTTGCGGATAGGGATCATGGTGCGGCCTAGAAAATCGACAGCCCCGTGCGCCCCGCAAACAGCTCCAACGCCTGCATGCCCAGCAGTGAATTGCCGCTGGCGTCCAGCGCGGGGGACCAGACGCACAGGGTGAGCTGGTCGGGCACCACGGCGACGATGCCGCCGCCTACGCCGCTCTTGCAGGGCAGGCCGATGCGGAAGGCGAATTCGCCGGCGGCGTCGTAGGTGCCGCAGGTCAGCATCAGGGCGTTGACGCGGCGTGTCTGGCTGGCGCTGACGACAGTTTGGTCCGCGCGGTAGGGGTGGCGGCCATCGCGGCACAGGTAGCCGGCGGCGCGGGCCATTTGCTGGCAGCTCATGCGGATGGCGCACTGGTGGAAGTACAGGTCCAGCACGGCAGCCACTGGGTTGTCCAGCTTGCCAAAGCTCTTCATGAAGTTGGCCAGCGCGTGGTTGCGAAAGCCGGTTTGGGCCTCGGACCGGGCCACCTCGGGGTCCAGGTGCACCGGCTCGTTGCATAGCCCGGATAGCAGTTCCAGCACATTACCTACGCCGTTGCCGTGTGACAGTAGTCGGTCGGCCAAGGCGATGGCGCCGGCATTGATGAAGGGGTTGCGCGGCTTGCCTTGCTCGTTTTCCAGCTGCACCAGCGAGTTGAACGGGTTGCCCGATGGCTCGCGGCCTATGCGCTGCCACAGCGCGTCGCCCAGGTGCTGCATCGCTATGGTCAGCGAAAACAGCTTGGACATGCTCTGGATGGAGAACGGCGTGGCGAAGTCGCCGCTGGCGGCCTCCAGCCCGTCGCAGGTGCGCAGGGCGATACCGAACTGCAGCGGAGAGACGCGGGCCAGCGCCGGGATGTAGCTGGCCACCTGGCCTTGCGCGCCGAGCTGGGGCCGCACGGCAGCAACGATGTCGTCGAGGATGGCTTGGAAGTTCACACGGGGCTCCGCACAAAAGGGAGTATGAATTGTCCCGCATTCCGGCCGTCAGGTATAAGTCCGAATGCTATTGAATAAATAGCTGCTTGCGCAGGCGGAATATGCGCCAGAGGCCGATTTGGCTTGGTGCTACGCGGAGCAAGCCGCGTTCAGTCGGACTTGGGATGCTGGGCATGTTTGTCTGCCGCGATGCCATCGGGCACCGTCAAAAACATCCGCCGCTGGCTTATTTGCACGGCGTTTGCTCTGCACTTCGCGCCCAGCGTTGCAGGCTAGGCCTGAGTCGCAAAAATCCACGGTAGGCCAGTTCCAGCAGCGCAGTGACGCCGGGCAGCCTACCCACGCGACCCAGCCAGCGCCAGCCTGGCATGGCCAGCCACAGCGCGACAAAAGCAGCAGCGCCACTGAGTACTTGGCCGTTTTGCAGGCGAACGTGAAAGCGGGCCATGTAGCGGGCCTGGTCAGCCGCACCCAGGCCCGCGTTGTCGCTACTGACATCCAACCATGCCACAGGCTGCAGTGGCGCAAGCGACTGGTACAGGCCGATTTCCCGCTGGCACAAAGGGCAGGCACCGTCAAACATCACGGTCAATGTGCCGCAGTTCGCGTCCGGTGTGTTGTGAAGGTCGGGGCAATTTTGTGGAGCGGCGGACATAGGCAAAAGCTTCAGGTATGCCAGAACATGCTGGATGCCTGTTGTAACGCAACAGCCAATGCGCCGCTTGCGTCAGGGTATCAAGACACGACCCCATAACGCCCGGCGGTGGCCAGCACCGGCTGCAATGGAGATCACGACCGAGAGTTTGTGGCGCGGTGGCGCAAAAAAGCGGCGCCGCGCAATACGGCATGCTTCGTGCGCCGCCCGGCCACGCGTTGTCGCCACATCCGAAAGGAGGAAGGTTTCATATGCCTGCGCATCAAGGCGATGACAGCGGACTCATCCAGCCCGAACTGGGCCTCGATCGCCTCAAATGCGGTGCGGTCCTCCCATGCCATCTCGACAACGCGCGAGATGTCGGCATCACCCAAGGGTGCAGTCCCCACGGCGCGGCGGTTCTTCAAATCAGGCATTGCATAGACCCTGAACCCCGTATTTTTAATGTTGGAAAACAGGACTTCCTTTTTACGGAGGTACCTTAAATGCCCAGCGCCGCCTCGATGTCTTTGTCCAGGCTCTTGGGAGTGTCGGTAGGGGCGTAGCGCTTGAGCACCTGGCCGTCTTTGCCGACCAGAAACTTGGTGAAGTTCCACTTGATGGCCTTGGTGCCCAGCAGGCCGGGGGCTTCGGCGGTGAGCCATTTGTAGAGCGGGTCGGCACCGGCGCCGTTGACCTCGATCTTGGCCATCATCGGGAAGCTGACGCCGTAGTTCAGCTGGCAGAAGCTGGCGATCTCGTCGTTGCTGCCTTTGTCTTGCGCGCCAAACTGGTTGCACGGAAAGCCCAGCACCGCCAGCCCCTTGGCACCGTAGTTTTTGTGCAGCTCTTCCAGCCCGGCAAACTGGGGCGTGAAGCCGCAGGCGCTGGCCGTGTTGACGACCAGCAGAACCTGGCCTTTGAACTGCGACAGGGCGACCGGTTGGCCGGCAATGTCTGTGGCGCTGAAGTCGTAAATCGTGGTGGGTGAGGAGGTAGTCATGCCGCTGATTTAAGCAGACTTCGCCAGTGCTTGCTTATTCGCTACGCGCTGCCAACACAGACGCCAACAGTATCAACGCCGCACCCGCGAGGGTGCGCAGCGACAGGGTGGCTGCACCCAATGCCACCGACGACACGCTGGCGAACACGATCTCGGTCAGCATCACGATGGAGCTGTTGGCCGACGACATGCGTGCTGCTCCGTATTGCAGTCCCATATTGCCGAAAAAGAACAACAGCCCCATGACCGCGATAGCGCTGGCCCAATCTAGCTGCAGCGGGGGAATAACGGGCACCAAGCCAAACTGCGCGCCCAAGGAGGCCGCCAGCGCGGGTATCAGTACGCCGCCAGCAAACATGGCGCCCATGCGCGCGGTGCCGGGCACATGCTGCAGGCGGCGCAGCTGCACATTGGTCAGCGCAAAGCTGAAGCCACCCAGCAAGGCCAGCGCATCGGCCGCTGAAAATCCCTGGCCGGCCAGCGCCCCCAAGCCGCCAGCTGGCCACAGCACCACCAGCACGCCCACCAGCGCCAGCACCAGGCGCAGCAGCGCGGCGCGTGTGGGCCGCTCGCCCAGCACCAGCCAACCCAGTAGCACGGCCCAGCCGGGCATCAGATAAAACAGCAGCACCACGCGCACCACATCGCCAATCGCCACCGCCCAGTTGAATGCCGCGTTGCTCAGGCCGGTAGCCAGTAGCAGCAGCCACAGGCCAGGTTGGCGCAGCATGCCGCGCGAGGCGGCAGGGCGGGCCAGCAGCAGACCCAGCAAGGCTACGGCGTAAAGCAGCGAGGTGGACCACAGCGGGTGCAGGCCCAGCTGCTGCAGCTGGCGGAACGGCCACCAGGACACGCCCCAGATAAAGGCGTTGAGCACCAGCGCGAGAACGGGGAGCAGGGCGGCAGGCATGCGAGAGGGTACGCCCAGCCGCAGGGGCGGGCGCGGGAGGCTAGTGTGTGTTGTCGGTACGGGCCAGCATCAGCAGATGATCGACCTCGTCCTTGTACTTGATGCAGTTGTTGGCGTGCCAGCGCTTGATCAGCCACATGAAGCCGGCCACCACCAAGCCAAAGGCGGTGATGGCGCCGAAGGAAGACAGGCCCAGGCCAGTGGACACGCTGTAGAACGCGCCCAGGGCCAGGATGCACAGCTGCTCGTTGAAGTTTTGCACGGCAATCGAGCGGCCCGCACCCATCAGGTTATGGCCCCGGTGTTGCAGCAGCGCGTTCATCGGCACCACCATGAAGCCGCCCAGGCCACCCAGCACCACCAGGAAAGGCACGGCCAGCCAGACGTTGTGGATGAAGTTCATCAAGATCACCAGCAGGCCCATTAGCAGGCCCAGCGGGATCACCTTGGTGGCTGTGTCCAGCCGCATGCGCATGGAGGCGGCCACGGCGCCGGCTGCGGTGCCTATGGCCACCACGCCCAGCAGGCTGGTTGATTGGGTGATGCTGTAGCCCAGGGCGGTGGCGCTCCAGGCCAGCACGATGTACTTCAAATTGCCGCTAACACCCCAGAACAGGGTGGTGGTGGCCAGGGTGATCTGGCCCAGCTTGTCGGTCCAGAGGCGGGAGTTGCAGCGCCAGAAGTCGGGCAGCAGGGCCAGCACATTGCTGGGCATGGGGCGCATTTCCACCCCGGTATCGGGGATGCGGGTGTTGAACCAGGCGGCCAGCGCGTACACGGCGATCAGCACGCTCACGGCGGCTTGCGGCGGGGTGCTGATGCCGGTGTCAATGAAAGGGAAGTCCAGCGCCAGCAGCTTGGCCGATACCGCCGGCCCCACCAGTTGGCCGCCAAACAGCACGCCCAGAATGATGGAGGCAATCGTCAGGCCCTCGATCCAGCCATTGGCTTGCACCAGCTGCGAGGCCGGCAGCATCTCGGTCAGGATGCCGTACTTGGCCGGCGAATAGGCCGCCGCACCCAGTCCCACCACGGCCGTGGCCAGCAGCGGGTGGATGCCAAACAGCATCATCAGGCAGCCCACCATCTTGATGGAATTGCTGGCCAGCATCACCTTGCCTTTGGGGAAGGCGTCGGCCAGCGCGCCCAGCCAGGGGGCCAGGATCACATAAAACAGCGCAAACATGGGTACCAAGGCGGCCTGTTGCCAGGGGGCACCTCCGGCACCTCGGATCATCGCAATCGACGCCACAAAAAGCGCCTGGTCGGCCAGTGACGAGCAGAACTGCGCCGACATGAGGGTAAAGAAACCGCGCTTCATTAAATGCTTGTGGCGGCATCAGTTGTGCTGATGCAGGTTGATTTAAGACAAGTCTCCAAAGACAGCGGGTTATATCACGCGCTGGAATGCCAAAATCCCGGAATAACCATTCCCCCCCAGGCTTCGCGCACTGCGTGTCGCTTTCGCCAACCCCCTACAGGGGGCGAACCCTTGTGGCCCGGCAAAGCCGGTTCCACGGGTTCCCTTGGTGTGAGCGTTCTGACTCTGCAGCTTGGGGCGAAATAGTCAAAGTCCAGCAACCCTATTTGTCTGCCCTACCGGAACCCCCCATGCCGCGTCCCATCCAGGCCACCATCCATACCGACTCTTTGCGCCATAACCTGGCGCGTGCCCGCGCCGCTGCGGGTGATGCCCGGGTCTGGGCGGTCGTCAAGGCGAATGCCTACGGCCACGGCATCGAGCGTGTTTTTGAGGGCCTGCGCGGCGCCGACGGCTTTGCGCTGCTGGACCTGAACGAGGCCGAACGCGTGCGCGCTCTGGGCTGGCGCGGCCCGGTGCTGCTGCTGGAAGGCGTGTTCGAACAGCGCGACCTGGAGCTGTGCTCGCGTCTGGACCTGTGGCACACCGTGCACTGCGATGCCCAGATCGACATGCTGGCCGTGCACAAGACCAATGTTCCGCACCGCGTGTTCCTGAAGATGAACAGCGGCATGAACCGCCTGGGCTTCACGCCCGAGCGCTACCGCTCGGCCTGGACCCGGCTGAACCTGCTGCCCCAGGTGGACGAGATCTCGCTGATCACCCATTTCAGCGACGCCGACGGCCCGCGCGGCATTGCCGAAGCCATGGCGGTGTTCAACGCCGTCACGGCCGACTTGCCTGGCGAACGCAGCGTGGCCAACAGCGCCGCCACCCTGCGCCACACCCCCGGTGCGCCGCTGCAGCAGCCCACGCTGGCGGCCCAGGTGGCGGGCGACTGGGTGCGCCCCGGCATCGCCATCTACGGCAGCGCGCCCGACTTCCCAGCCTATACCTCGGCCGATTGGGGTCTGCAGCCGGCCATGACGCTCACTGCAAAAATCATAGCTACCCAAGATCTACAGCCGGGCGCTACCGTGGGTTATGGCTCCAACTTTGTGGCCGAGCAGGCGATGCGTATCGGCATCGTGGCCTGCGGCTATGCCGACGGCTACCCGCGCATCTGCCCCACCGGTACCCCGGTGCTGGTGGACGGTGTGCGCAGCCGCACCCTGGGCCGCGTCAGCATGGACATGCTGGCGGTAGACCTGACCCCCACGCCCCAGGCCCATATCGGTACACCCGTCACCCTCTGGGGCCGGGCTGCGAATGGCGTTGTGTTGCCGATCGACGAGGTTGCGCAGAAAGCGGGCACCGTGGGTTACGAGCTGATGTGTGCGCTGGCCCAGCGCGTGCCGGTGGTGGTGGAGTAAGTCGAGTCACTCTTATTTTGATAGCTGGCAGCGCAGGTGCTCATTGCGCTGGAGGCTATTTTTATATTTAAGTTTCGCTGGCGAGGAAATTGTCTTTCACCCGCACATAGTGCTCGGCCGAATAGCGCAGATAGGCGATTTCCTCGGGGGTGAGCGCCCGCACCTTGGTGGCTGGCCGGCCCATGTACAGGTAGCCGCTCTCCAGCACCTTGCCCGGGCCGATCAGGCTGCCCGCGCCGACCATGGTGCGCGCCGGTACCACCACATCGTCCATGATGATGCTGCCCATGCCGATCAGGCACTCATCGCCAATGCTGCAGCCGTGCAGGATCACCGAATGCCCAATGGTCACGTAGTTGCCGATCAGCAGCGGCGAGCCCTCGGGCTTGCTGGCGCTCTTGTGCGACACATGGCCCATGCTCAGGTCCTGGATATTGCTGCTGTGGCCAATGCGGATGCGGTTCACGTCGCCCCGCAGCACGGTGTTGCACCACACCGAGCTGTCGTTGCCGATATGCACATCGCCGATGACCTGGGCCGAGGCATGGATGAATACGCCGTCGGCGAGCTGGGGTTGGGTGTGGAGGTAGGCGGTCAAGGACATGGGCTAGGCTCGGAGGTGGCTGTGCGATACTTTAAAACAGGCGGAAGCGTAGCCTATCCGCAGCCGTCTACCAGCCAACGCGAAGCCTCGCTGGCCTGGCGACGCTGACCGTTCAGTCCGCAACGAGCACTATGTCCACCCGTAAATCGCTGTTTTTTTCGTTCCTGGACCGCTATGCGAGTCTGGCCATTTCAGTGGGCTCGTCCATGGTCATTGCCCGGCTGCTGACGCCGGCCGAGATTGGGGTGTTCTCCGTCACCATGGTCTTGCTGATGCTGGTCGCATCGGTGCGCGACATGGGCGCCGGCCAGTATCTGGTGCAGGAGCGCGACCTCACCATCGAACGCATCCGCGCCGTCTGGGCGGTTCAGTTGGGATTGGGCGTCGGCCTGGCCTGCCTGGTGCTGCTGGCCAGCTATCCGGTGGCCTTGTTCTACAAAGAGCCGCGCATGCGGGACATCATGCTGGTGATCGCGTTGAACTACGCTATCAATCCATTTGGCTCCCTGACCTATGCCTGGCTGATGCGAGAGATGCGCTTCGAGAACGTGGCCTTGATGCGGTTTACTTCGGCTGTTTGCGGTGCCTTGGTATCTGTTGGGCTTGCGTGGCTCGGCCATGGTGCCATTAGCCTAGCGTTTGGTTCTTTGACTGCTACTCTGGCCAATGCGCTGATGGCTTCCTATTTTCGGCCTAAGTTTTTTCCTTGGATGCCGGGCTTGGGTGAGGTCAAACGGGTCTTGTCGTTCGGCTCCAAACTCACTGCTAGCTCCGTCATCGGGATGGTGTCTGGTGGTTCACCCGAACTATTGCTTGGCAAACTTCAAGACCTGACGGCAGCAGGTTTGTATTCGCGTTCGAACGGTTTAGTCCAGATGTTTAACCGGCTCATTACGGATGCCGTAGGCTCGGTATGTCTGCCCTGGTTTGCTAAACAATCGCGTGAGGTGGGCGATTTCGTGGCGCCGTTCTTGAAAGCCACGGCCTATGTGTCTGCGCTGGGTTGGTCGTTTTGCGTGTTAATAGTTTGCTTGGCCCACCCTATCGTGCGTGTTTTGTATGGCACCCAATGGGATGCTTCTGTGGATTTGGCACGGTATTTGGCGGTGGCTATGGCTTTTAGCGTACCAGCTGCTTTATGCAATGTCGCCTTGCTGTCATCTGGCGCAGTGGAAAAAATTGCCCGTCTGACAGTGGTGAATGCATTGCAGACAGTTGCACTTGTGGCGTTGGGGGCATCACAGGGATTGCTTGCCCTCAGTATTGCTGTGATATTCAGTTCCGCCGTCAGTGCGGGCTACACGCTACGCATTACTTCACTTCACCTTGGCTTTTCTGTGTACAAGTTGCTTCCTGCATTGCGCTCGAGTGCGCTGGTAACTCTGTGTGCATCCATAGCGCCTTTGCTAACGGTTCTACTATATGGGCCCTATCCGAAGGCATCGTTGCTCCCGCTTACGCTGGGAGGCTTTGGCTCTTTGGCGGGATTATTCTCGGGTGTTATGTTCTTCAAACACCCGTTGCATGAAGAGTGGACGGCGATGTGGGGGAAATTCAAGCGTTAGGAATAAGTGGTTTTTAGGTATTTTCGTGGCATTAAAAAGGGTTCTAATGGAAATATCTAAAACGTGTGCTCGCAAATTTGTGAGTGTTTATTGGTTGCTAAAGTGCATCCGAAATTCGCTATGCCAACCTAGGAGTCGTAATTGTCTGCTATATCAAGTCAGCGAGATGCCGCATATACCACGTCGCGGCCTGATGTGTGTGACATGGTACCGGCGGAGGCGCGCCGTATTCTGGATGTTGGCTGCAGCAATGGTGCACTCGGACGTTTTTTACAGCAAGCTCAGCCTGAGCGCAGCGTATCCGGCATAGAGTTTGACGCAGTTTTTGCGCAAGAAGCTGCAAAGCATCTTGAATATGTGGTCCATGCGGACCTCAATTTACTTGATTGGCGATTGGCGTTTGGAGATCGTCGCTTTGACTGTATTATTTTTGCGGATGTTCTAGAGCATTTGATTGATCCTCTAAGCTGCTTGCGGCAAGCCGTACAGCACTTGCAACCGCAGGGCTGTTTCGTAATTAGCCTTCCGAACATCAGACACCTTTCCGCATTGAGCGCCATCTTTTTTAAGGGACATTTCCCTCAAAGGGACCGTGGAATTTTCGATAGAACACATCTACGCTGGTTTACTTATGCAGATGCATTGCAATTGCTTGAAGATTGCGGATTGGAAAACAACGCACACAGCGCAGTTCTGCGCTGGGGTGATCGTGGCGGTGGCCGCATGAATCGTCTGCTCAACCGACTACCCATGTCTCTCCAACGGTGGCGGCCTGTGCGTGAGTTTCTTGGTTATCAGATATGCCTTTCCGCAAAAATAGCGAGATGACTTCCCGATGTGTTGGATTTGTTCTGTGTTCCAGTGTCCAAGATCCAATTCCGAGTACACGGATCGCCGTGCTGAATATGTTGTCGTATTTGCGATCAGCAGCGTGGCAAACTCATATTCTTTTTGAACCATCTATTCCAAGCGAAACGCCAGATATTACCGGCGTGGTGGAGCGTGCTGTGGCTGCCCGGTGTGAGGTCGTGGTATTTCAGAAAGTAAGGGGGGCTGGAGCGGAGGCATTGGCGCAGCATCTGCGAACGGCCGGAATCCGAACGGTTTATTTGGTGTGTGATCTGGTCGATATACCCATGGCCACAGCGACAGATGCAACTGTCGTAGTCACAGACTATCTGAAGTCACTATATCCTTCTACGCTACAAGACCGCATTCATTCGGTGCATGACGGTATTGAGAGGCCTCATGCATGCAAGCGCTTTGCTAGTGTTGAAGCCAACGCACAAGTAAGACCGCTACAAGCCGTGCTGGTGACCTCCTCTGCGCTTAGAAGTGTGCCGGTATTAGATCAAGTGCCGGCATGGTTGAGGGTGCGCATCGTGGGGCGGTATGCGAGCGGCCTTAAGCGCTGGCGTGAGCTGTACCGTGAATGGCTTCAGCAACAACCTTCAGCGCGTCTGGCTTATTTTCGTTTTCTGACGGATCTGCGCATTTCATGTGTTCCATGGCATCCCGACCTTGTGTATTGTGAAATGCAGAAAGCTGACATAGGCATCATTCCGATCGATACCTACCCAGCGGCACAAGGCTCTAACTTGCCACCAAGCTGGAAGGTCAAGTCGGAAAACCGACTAACCATGAAAATGGCAATGGGGTTACCGGTGATTGCTACGCCGATACCATCTTATGAACCAATCATAGAACACGGTGTGAACGGATTTTTTGCGCGCTCGGCGCAGGATTGGCAGATTTGTCTTAAAGCATTACGCGATCCTGATCGCCGCCTTGAAATGGGGCAAGCGGCGCGAGCATCGGTAATAGAAAAATACTCGATGGACGCACAAGCAGCCAAGTTTCTTGCAGTGTTGCAGGCGGTTTGTGGTTTATGAAATATTGATTTTTCGCTGGCAGAAACTCTTGCGCATTACCCATGGATTCGGGCGAGTCCGGGTCACCTCCACCTAAACGTTCGACTAACTTTTCGCAGCTTTGCAATCCAGCCAAAGCACCTGGTAAGGCGCAAGGGAAAGTCCACCCCGCAGCGCATGCGTTTCGTTCGTCAGCAAGTCCACCGCGCTTTCGGGCTGGGCGCTGAAGACGATGGCCGGGCAGTGCTGCGCTTGCTCGCTGAAGTTGGCCAGCACCAGCACATGCGCCCCTGGCGCGCCGCGCATATAGCCCAGCACGCTGGGGTTGCCGGCGCGAAAGCCGGTGAGGTGGCCGCCGGCAAACACCTCTAGCGACTGGCGCACC
>JAPLPK010000144.1 GCA_026400275.1 Burkholderiales bacterium | reverse complement strand
GTGTGCTACTTCCGGGCATTGCAGATGGGCCAGGCCTCGCAGGTGGCGCCGGTGGACAAGTTCAGCCTGGTGCTGGTGGCGGTGTTTGCCTTTGCATTCCTGGGCGAGCGCCCCTCGCTGCGCGAATGGGCGGGCATTGGCGTGGTGGCCAGCGGCGTGCTGGTACTGGCGGTCAAGCGCTGAGCCGGCCCGACTGCTCACCAGCATCACCCACAGCCGCGCCCGACCAGCCGGCTACAAATCCACAAGCCATTTATTCCGCCAGCGCAGCTATTTTCTGCGCTATTAGCTATCAAATATATAGCGTTTAAATCAGCACCTTGAGACGCAACCCGCCGCAACGGGCGCCGCGCAGGATTACAAAACTTTGCAGGCACAGGCGTCGGCCAGAGCGCCCGCCGCAGGCGTTGTAGACACATGGAATTCAACACTCCATACCCGTGACAAACGATAGACCTAAACGCTACTTTCCAGGAGCCACCATGCAAGCCAAGACCCTGATCGCCGCCTTCGCCCTCGCTGCCGCCAGCGCCGCCAGCTTTGCCCAGGCCCCCGCCGCCGCAACCCCCACCGTGGCACCCGCCACCGCGCCGGTGGTGAAGACCACCGCCGCACCCGCCAAGCCCGTGCACAAGGTCGCTGCCAAGAAAGTGGTGAAGCACCCTGTCCACAAGGTAGCCCATACCCCGGTGAAGGCCGACGGCAAGCTGAGCAAGACGGCACACCACCCAGCCACCAAACACAAGATCCTGCACCACGCATAAGCCCCTCTGCGTGAACTGAGAGCCCGCCGTAGCAATATGGCGGGTTTTTTTATGTCCGATTTGAAATATGAAGAAATCAGGCTGCAGCGCAGCTCCTACCTGCGTAGACAGCTATCAAATCCATAGTTTGCAGAATACCTAGGGTTTCACCCTAGATTGCAGTTGAAATCTGCCTGCGGGGTTCCGCAACACGGGGTTGGCGGCGGCTTGGGAAGATCACTCCATCGACAACACACCGCACTGGATACGGTGCAAAAACCCAGTTAACCCAAAGGAACCACCATGACACGCACTTTCAACCGCATCGCCGCTTCCGCTCTGTTTGCCCTGACCGCTGGCGCTTTCTTGCCCGCACACGCCGCCAGCAACGACGCTGACCTGGCAGGCCAAGTTCAAACCGCGCTGAGCAGCAGCCTGGGCAGCGACGCCAAGGACCTGACCGTGACTGCCGACAACGGCAGCATCACCCTGCACGGCTGGACCCAAGGCCCCGTGGAAGAAGCCAAGGCCCGCTTTGTGGCCAGCAAGGTTCCCGGCGTAGCCAACGCTTACAGCGCAGTGCGCACCTTCTCGACCGACAACAACGAGTAATCAGCCACCAGCGGCCTACAGCGGCTAATTACCGCCCGGCGTTGATGGATCCAACGGCCCCCGCTATCGCAAAGATAGCAGGGGCCGTTGGCGTTCAGGTGCCGCAAAAAGTGCGGTAGCCCTGCTGCGTGGCCGCAGGCGCGGGCTCGGCGTAGGCTGCAGAGCCTGCCTGCGCATAAAAGGGGCGCGACAGCACGGCCAGCAGGCGTTCGAACGGGGCATAGTCGCCACGCTCCACGGCGGCAGCCAGGGCTTCTTCGACCCGGTGGTTGCGCGGGATATAGACCGGGTTGACTTGGCGCATAGCCTGGGCACGCTGCGCGGCCGGCATAGCGTCCTGGCCCTGGCGGGCCTGCCAGCGGGCAAGCCAGGTATCCAGGGCGCTGGTGTCGCTGAAACGGGCCCGCAGTGCATCCGCCTCTGGGCCGCCGGGCGCGTCCACCAGGTCGGCCAGGCCACGGAAGGCCTGGGTGTAATCCACCGCCTGGTCTTGCAGCGTGGCCAGAAAGCCCTGGGCCAGCACCAGGTCGTCTTGTTGCGCGCTGGCCAGGCCCAGCTTGCGGCGCATGCCGTCCAGCCAATGCTGCTGGTAGCGGTCGGGGAACAGGTCCAGCACCTCGGTGACCAGGGCCACGGCCTGGTCGCTGTCGGCGTGCACCAGGGGCAGCAGGGTCTCGGCCAGGCGGGCCAGGTTCCAGCGGGCGATGGCCGGTTGGTTGCCGTAGGCGTAGCGGCCCTGGTGGTCGATAGAGCTGAATACCGTGGCCGGGTCGTACGGGTCCATGAAGGCGCAGGGGCCGTAGTCAATGGTTTCGCCAGACAAGGCCATGTTGTCGGTGTTCATCACGCCGTGGATAAAGCCGGCCAGCATCCACTGGGTCACCAGTTGCGCCTGGCGTTCACACACAGCCTGGAACAGCGCCAGATAGGGGTTGGCGGCGTGTGCAGCCTCTGGGTCGTGCCGGGCGATCACATAGTCAGCCAGCTTTTTCAGCTGCAGCTCCTCACCCTGCGCGGCAAAGAACTGGAAAGTGCCGACACGGATATGGCTGGCCGCCACGCGGGCCAGCACGGCGCCAGGAGGCGCACCGTCGCGGCGCACTTTCTCACCCGTGGTCACTGCTGCCAGCGCGCGCGTCGTGGGAATGCCCAAGGCGTGCATGGCCTCGCCCATCAGGTACTCGCGCAACACCGGGCCCAGCGCGGCCTTGCCGTCACCACCGCGTGAAAACGGCGTGCGGCCTGAGCCTTTGAGGGCGATGTCGCGGCGCCGGCCGTGCACGTCAATCACCTCGCCCAGCAACAGCGCCCGGCCATCGCCCAACTGGGGTGAGAAGCCGCCGAACTGGTGGCCTGCGTAGGCCTGGGCCAGGGGTTGGGCGCCATCGGGCACGCGATTGCCAGCGAAGATGTCCGCGCCTTCGGGGGAGTCCAGGGCCTCGGCATCCAGACCCAGCTCGGTCGCCAGGGCGCGGTTGAGTTTGACCATGGCGGGCTGGGGCACCTGGGCGGGTTGCCAGGGTGCGTAAAAGCCTGTCAGCTCGCGGGCGTAGCTGTTGTCGAAGCGGAAGGCAACGTCGGTCTCAAGGGGCATGGCGCGGCTTTCGGGGTGGCGGGGCAGGGACAACCCTGCATACCCCCTACTTTAGGCTAAAGCAGGCGCGCGTAAGACAACCAGGCTTTTTAGAACAATTCCACGTCGTTGTGCGCCACGTCGGCCACATGCAGGCCGCCACTGGACATCAGCTCTTCGTAGTAGCACACCTGGTTACGGCCGTGCTGCTTGGCGTAATACAGGGCCTGGTCGGCATGGCCGAGGATTTCCACCGGCGCACCCTGGCTGGTGCCGGTAAAGCCTACGCTGACGGTGACGCGGCCCACCTGCGGGAACTCGTATTCCTCGATGTTCTGGCGGAAGCGCTCAAAGATGCTGCGTGCAATCTCCAGGTCGGCCGACCGCACCAGCACCACAAACTCTTCCCCACCAAAGCGAAAGATACGGTCATTGCTGCGGAACGAAGAACGCAGCAAATTGGCCACCAGGATCAGCACCTCGTCGCCATAGACGTGGCCAAACCGGTCGTTGACCAGCTTGAAGTGGTCGATGTCCACCACGGCCAGCCACTGCGTGTCGCCACTGTTGCGCCGCTCGCCCGTAGGACCCGGGGCGACGTTGGTGCGTGCGTAGCGCGAAAACTGTTCGTCAAAGGTCTTGCGGTTGAACAGCCCGGTGAGCGCGTCGCGCTCGCTGTAGTCCAGCAGGCTCTGGTAATTGCGGTAGACCTCGATGATGCCGTGGATCGTGTCTATGGCCTGGACACTGTAGGCGGTGTCGTTGGTGATCTCAATGCAGGAGACGATCTTGTTGTCCAGGCGCACGGGCAGCCACAGCACATCGGAACCATCTGCCTCGATGCGATGCACGCGATCGGTCTGCTGCTCTATGCAATGCACCAATTCCGGGTATTCGCTGAGCAGCTCCACGTTGTCTTCGGAGCTGTTTTCTTCCATGGCGAACACCTGGTCGTTCTCCAGCAACAAATACCCTCGCACATACGTCACATCGTCCCGCGTCAGAAATTCCAGCTTGCGGATGCGGCGGATGCCCATCAACTGGCGCAGCGCCGAAACCACAGACAGCTCCAGCCGGGAGTGGTCGCGGTGGCCGGTGATATCGACCAAATGCTGCAAAACGGGGGTGAGATTCTTGGGTGTCATCGCAATGAATGGGGCAAACACTTCTCTGTTGTTCATCCAAGAACCTGGAGCGACGGCAAGCTCTGGTTCCGACGTGCGGCGCAAAGCCACTGTGAGGCTGGAATGTAACAGCTTCTTACAAAACTATGGCCGCACCATGTGTATACACTTCATGCGGCATCCTCTCATGCTAAAGCATGCAATACCCGTTCCGGACCCACGTCTACCAGGCAGCGCATATGGCCTAAAGGGCAGCTGCGCTGGAAGCACGGGGCGCAATCCAGCGGTGGCTGGTAGGTGGCATCCTGCTTCAACCACAGCACATGGGCGTGCTCGTTCAGCGGCGGTGTATGCAGCGGGCTGCTGGAGCCAAACACCGCCACCTGGGGCACGCCAAAAGCAGCGGCCACATGCATCAGGCCGGAGTCGTTGCTCACTACACTTTTGCTAGCAGCTATCGCAGACAGTGCCTGCGCCAGCGTGGTTTTCCCTGCAAAGTTCAGGGCCCAACCGGGGCGCACGGCGTTGACCGGGCCGGCGATTTCCTCGCACAACGCGTGCTCCTTGCCCGAGCCCAGCAACACCACCGGCACATCCAGCTGCTGGGCCAGGGCCGCAAAGTGCGCGGCCGGCCAGCGTTTGGCCGGGCCAAACTCAGCCCCCGGCGCAAACACCACATAGCCGCCGATCTGCAGCCCTAGCGCGGCCAGGGCCTGGGCCACCGGCTGGGCGTCCAGATGCAGATGAGGACGATCCTGCTCCAGACCGGTTTCACCACTCAAGGCCGAGTAATAAGCCACCATGGGTGGACGTTGGCCCTTGGGCGGGTTGGCCAAGCGCTGGTTCAGCAACACCAGGCGCGACTCGCCCACATAACCCATACGGCGCGGAATGCCCGCCAAAAACGGTAGCAACGCACTCTTCAGCGAATTCGGCAGCACGTAGGCGGTGTCGAAACGGCCCTTGAGTTGCGCCGCCATCGCGCGGCGTGCCTGCCACTGCAAGCCGCCATGCTGAAAGGGAAAGTCGATGACCTCGGCCACCTGCGGCATGGCGCGGTACACCGGCGCCACCCAGGGCAAGGCCCCCACGGTGAGCCGCTCGCCGCGCGCATGCAGGCGACGCATCAGCGGCTCGGTCATCACCGCGTCCCCGATCCATTGGGGCGCGATGACCAGGGAGTTAGTGCCCACCGCCGAAGTGTTCGCCGGCTTTCAATGCGTACACCGTGCCGCAGTACGGGCACTTGGCCGAGCCGGTGTGGGCCACGTCCAGGTAGACCTTGGGGTGGCTGTTCCACAGCTTCATGTCGGCCTTGGGGCTGGGGCAGAACACGCCGCCTTGGGCGTTCAGGTCTTTGGCTAGCAGTTCAATATTGGCGTTGCTCATTTTTCAATTTCTCCGTGGCCCGTGAGGTAGCCGGTTTTTCCAAGAACACCGCGGAACCGGCTTTGCCGGGCCGCTGGTGTTGCCCCCTGCAAGGGGGTGGGCGAAAGACGCGTGGCGCTGCAGCCTGGGGGTGTTACACCTTGCTCAGCCAGTGGGCGTATTTGGGATTGCGGCCGTTGACGATGTCAAAGAAGGCGCTTTGGATTTTTTCGGTGATCGGGCCGCGGCTGCCGACGTAGTCGTCGCGGCCGAGTTCGATGCGGTCGAGTTCGCGGATGGGCGTGACTTCGGCGGCGGTGCCGGTGAAGAAGGCCTCGTCGGCGATGTACACCTCGTCGCGGGTGATGCGCTTTTGCACCACTTCCAGGCCCAGATCCTTGCAGATGTGGAACACGGTGTTGCGGGTGATGCCGTTCAATGCGCCGGCCGACAGATCGGGGGTATAGACCACTCCGCCCTTGACCACAAACAGGTTCTCGCCCGCGCCTTCGGACACAAAACCATTGGCGTCCAGCAGCATGGCTTCGTCGTAGCCGTCATCGGTGGCTTCCATGTTCGCCAGGATGGAGTTGGTGTAGTTGCTCACCGCCTTGGCCTGCGTCATGGTGATGTTGACGTGGTGGCGGGTGTAGCTGCTGATCTTCACGCGGATGCCGCGCTTCATGCCTTCTTCGCCCAGGTAGGCGCCCCAGGGCCAGGCCGCGACCATCAGGTGAATGGTGTTGCCCTTGGGGCTGACGCCCAGCTTCTTGTCGCCAATCCACGTCAGCGGACGCAGGTAGCCGGATTCAAGCTTGTTCTCGCGGATCACGGCGCATTGCGCGTCGTTCACTTCTGCTTGGGTAAACGGGATCTGCATGCGCAGGATCTTGGCGCTGTTGAACAGGCGCTCGGTGTGCTCCTGCAGGCGGAAGATGGCCGGGCCATTGACGGTGTTGTAGGCCCGCACGCCTTCGAACGCGCCGCAACCGTAGTGCAGGGTGTGCGTCAGCACGTGGATCTTGGCGTCGCGCCAATCGACCATCTGGCCGTCCATCCAGATTTTGCCGTCACGGTCAGCCATTGAAGGGGGAAGCGGGGACATAGCGGTTCCTCAGAAATGCGTGGGGGAAAGTCGGTGATTTTACGGGCTGCTCAGGCGCCGTACGGCGCGGGCCGCCACAGCTGCCAATGCAGCAGTTTGCCATCCTGGAAGACGCAGCTGGCGTTAGTCCAGCGGTAGTGCCCCGGCTGTCAGCCCGGGGGCGATTGAAGCTCGCCTAGCGGACGGCTCAGGGCCACCGACCTCACGGACTGGTAGGAAGCGCGCCGCATCAGCCCCAATTAGCGGGAAACATGCAGCAGCCCCCACATCACGATGGCGCCCAGCGCCAAAGCCACCCCCAACCTGCCCCAGTGTCGGTAGGCCAGCGCACACAACAGCACACCTGCGGCTGGCAGCAGAATCTTTTGAAATGGCATGCGCAAATTCTCGCCCCAGCGGTGGCGCAGCGAAACCACGAGCCTAATTAACCGATAGAGCGCACCACCTCCATCGCCTGCTCCACCCGTTCCACTGCGTGAATAGTCAGCCCCTCAATCGGCTTCTTCGGCGCATTCGCCTTGGGCACGATGGCTACGCTGAAGCCGAGCTTGGCGGCTTCTTTCAGGCGCTCCTGGCCGCGCGGTGCGGGGCGCACTTCGCCGGCCAGGCCGATCTCGCCGAAAGCGATAAAGCCCTTGGGCAGTGGCTTGCCGCGCAGGCTGGAGGTGATGGCCAGCAGCACGGCCAGGTCGGCGGCAGGCTCGTTGATGCGCACGCCGCCGACTGCGTTGACGAACACGTCCTGGTCCATGCAGGCCACGCCGGCGTGGCGGTGCAATACGGCCAGCAGCATGGCCAGGCGGTCTTTGTCCAGGCCCACGCTCAATCGCCTGGGCGACGGGCCGCCGCTATCGACCAGCGCCTGGATTTCGACCAACAGCGGGCGCGTGCCCTCCAGCGTCACCATCACGCAGCTGCCGGGGACCGGCTCGGCATGCTGGCTGAGGAAGATGGCGCTGGGGTTGCTAACGCCCTTCAGACCGCTCTCGGTCATGGCGAAGACGCCGATCTCGTTGACCGCGCCAAAGCGGTTCTTGATGGCACGCACCAGGCGAAAGCTGCTGTGCGTGTCGCCCTCGAAGTACAGCACCGTGTCCACCATGTGCTCCAGCACGCGCGGGCCGGCGAGAGCCCCCTCCTTGGTGACATGGCCGACCAGCACGATGGCCACGCCGCTGGACTTGGCGGCACGCGTGAGGTGGGCCGCACATTCGCGCACCTGGGCCACCGAGCCGGGGGCGGAGGTGAGCTGGTCGGAATAAACGGTCTGGATGGAGTCGATCACCGCAATCGCCGGCTTGTGGGCCTGCAGGGTGTGCAAGATTTTCTCCAGCTGGATCTCGGCCAGCACCTGTACCTGGCTGTTGACGATCCCTAAGCGGCGCGACCGCAGCGCCACCTGGGCGCCACTCTCTTCGCCGGTGACGTACAGCGTCTTTTGGCCCGCACGTTGCAGCGCGTCCAGCGCCTGCAGCAGCAGGGTGGATTTACCGATGCCGGGGTCGCCGCCGATCAGCACCACGCCGCCCTCGACGATGCCGCCACCCAGCACGCGGTCCAGCTCGTCCAGGCCGGTGGGGGTGCGTGCGAAGTCGGTGGCGTCGATGTCGGCCAGGGTCATCACCTCGGCGGTTTTGGCCAGTGCGGCGAAGCGGTTGTTTTTGCTGGCGCCGGCCGGCTCGGCGATGGACTCGATCAGCGTGTTCCAGGCCTGGCAGTGCGGGCACTTGCCCAGCCACTTGGGTGTGGTGCCGCCGCACTCGTTGCAGGTGTAGATGGTTTTGTCTTTGGCCATGGCCGGGACTATAGCCGAATACTGTTCAAAAACACAGCACTCCTATTTTGATAGCTGCCTGCGCATGTAATACCTGCGCCAGCGGCCTATTTCCCTATGAGGTTTGCAACGCCCGCTGGTGGCGCAGTGTGCCCACCACCGCCAGGCTGCAGCCCAGCAGCGCAAACACCAGCACCGGCAGCACCAGGCCAACGCCGCCCAGGTTGGCGATGGCATAGGCAAACACCGGCGGGCCCAGGGTGGAGCCCAGGTTGCCCATCTGGGCCACGGCGCCGGTGGCGCGGGCCTGCACCGCTGGCACCTGGCTCAGGCTCGGAATCAGCGCGAACGAGGCCCCACCCGACAAGCCCACCAGGTACACCAGCAGCAGGGCCACCGGCGCGATGGGCCAGCCCATGCCCAGGCAGCCGCCCAGGGCCAGCCCGGCCAGCGCCACGCCGGCAAACGCGGCACGCACCAGCCAGGCCGGCGCCAGCACCGACTGCGCCAGCCAGCCCGCCGAAAACGTGCCGGCAATGCTGACCAGGGGCAGCACCACGGCCAGCCACGGCCGGTCCGCCCCGGCCTGCTGCGGAATGAAGGTCAGCAGAGCAATCGCCGTGACGGTGTAGAAAAAGAAACAGCAGCCCGGCAGCGCCGTGGCCCACTGGCTGTAAATGCGCGCATGCAGTTGCGGCAGGTCGGCCAGCCGGGGCCAGGGCTGGGCCGCGCCGTCCGGCGGCAACATGCACAGCACGGCGACGAACATGGCGGCCATGCCGATGGCGTGGGCCAGCAGCAAGCCACTCAGACCGAAATGCGCCAGCACCCAGCTACCGCCGGCCGCCGTCAGCGCAAACGCTACGCCCACAAACGTGCTCCACAGCCCCATGGCAATAGCGCGGTGCTGTGGCGCGCTGTGCTGCATGATCAGCGTGGGCGCGGCCACCACCACCGCCAGCTGCGACACACCTTCCAGCAGCCGCGTCAGCCACAGTAGGGCAAACGGCGGTGCCAGGGCTTGCACACCGGCCAGGGCGGCACCCAGTCCCATGCCCAAAAGCAGCAGGCGCCGGTAGCCCAGTGCCGGTGCCACCAGGCCCACGGTGACGCCAAACACCAGGCCGACCATGCCCACGGTGGACAAGATCCAGCCCATGGCCGCTGGGGTGGCGCCATAGGCCGACTGCAGGGCCTGGAAGGCAAACGACACCTTGGAAAACTGCATGGCCGCCAGCACGCCGCACAGCCAGAGCGTCATGACGCGCGGCCAGTGGGTCGTGGAGAGCGGGGCCTTGTGCAAAGAAAGAGTGCTTTTAAAAATATAGCTGCTTGCGCTTATGGAATCAGCAAGTGCGGCCTATTTTATGCCCGGGCTTTAGACCACATCCGCACCACCAAGGCCGCCGTCGCCGCCAGGGCCGCCAGGCCGCACACGCCCTGCCATCCATACTGGCCCAGGGCCAGGCTGCCCAGCCAGGCGCCGCTGGCCATGCCGATGAACATGCTGCTCATCAGCACCGCGTTCAGACGGCTGCGGGCGGCGGGCTCCAGGCTGTAGATGATGGTTTGGTGCGCGATCAGGCTGGCTTGCACGCCCAGGTCAAACACCACCGCACCCACGGCAATCAGCCACAGCGGGCTACTGCCGCCGGTTTCGCCCAGGGCCATGGCCAGGAAGGACGCCACCACCAGGGCCGCACCCAAACGCGTTACCACCTCGGGGCCCTTGCGGTCAGCCACCCGGCCGGCCAGGGGCGCGGCCAGGGCGCCGGCGGCGCCGGCCAGGCCGAAGGCACCGGCAGCGGCGCTGCCCAGGTGGAAGGGCGCGGCATGCAGCATCACCGCCAGCGTGGACCAGAAGGCGCTAAAGGCCACGCTCAGCAGGCCCTGTGCCAGGGCAGCCCGGCGCAGCGGCGTGTAGCGCTTCCACAAGGTGAACAGGCTGGCCATCAGCGCCATGTAGGACATCTGCGTAGTCGCCTTGAAGCGTGGCAAACCGCGCCACACAGCCACACCCAGCAGCGCAATGCTGGTAGCCGCCACCGCGAACATACCGCGCCAACCCGCGTGCTCGGCCACAAAGCCGGACACCACGCGCGACAGCAAAATGCCCATCAACAACCCGGTCATCACCGTGCCCACGGTTCTGCCACGGTGCGCCTCGGGCGCCAGCGTGGCGGCGGCGGGCACGATGTCTTGCGCCAGCGTGGCCGACAGGCCAATCACCAGACTGGCGCCCAGCAGCACCTGGATGCTCGGCGCAGCGGCAGCCAGTAACAGAGCCAGGGTCAGCACCGCCGCCTTGCCCAGGATGATGCGGCGCCGGTCGAAGCGGTCGCCCAGCGGCGCCAGCAGCAGCAGGCCCGCGGCGTAGCCCAGCTGGGTCAGCGTGGGCACCAGGCCGATGGTGCCGGGGCTGGCGTTGAACTCGCTGGCCAGCACGCCCAGCATGGGCTGGCTGTAGTACAGCGCGGCAGCGGCCAGGCCGGCGGCAGCGGCCAGCAGCAACACCAGCGCGCCGGGCATGGCAGCTGGTTGGTTATGCGTTAAAACGGTGGAAGACATGGTGAAAACCCTTGCTTTTGCAGAATGCCGCAAGTGTCTTGCAAAGCGCCACGCCTGGGAACGCCCCCGCTGGGCAGAATTGTTATACGCTGTGCGTATGAAGACGACGCCTGACCGCATTGAATTGATGCAAACCTTTGTGCGCATCGTGGAGGCCGGCAGCCTGTCGGCCGCCGCCGCGCAAATGGGCGCCACCCAGCCCACGGTGAGCCGCCGCTTGCAGGCGCTGGAACGCTCGCTGGGCATCAAGCTGCTGCAACGCTCCACCCACGCCATGCAGCTGACCGAAGACGGTGCGCGCTGCTTTGACCGCGCCAAGGAGCTGCTGGGCCGCTGGGAAGCCTTCGAGTCCGACCTGCGAGGCAGCCACGACCTGCCCGAGGGCACGCTGCGCGTGATGGCGCCGCACGCCTTTGGCCAGCAGCAGCTGATCGCGCCACTGGCCCGTTACCTGCGCGAATACCCGCGCGTGGCGGTGGAATGGCTGCTGCACGACGGCACGCCCAACTTCATCTCCGACGGCATCGACTGCGCCATCCACGTCGGCACGGTGGAAGACCCGGCCGTGGTGGCGGTGAAGATGGCCGAGATCCCGCGCATCGTGGTGGCCGCACCGTCGCTGCTGGGCGACGCGCCGCCGCCCACGCACGCGTCCCAGCTGGGCGCCCTGCCCTGGCTGGCCCTGCGCACCTTCTACCGCAACGACATCACCCTGCAGCACAGCGACGGCGAGCAACTGCGCCTGCCGCTGCAGCCGCGCATCAGCACCGACAGCCTGTTTGCCCTGCGCAACGCGGCGCTGATGGGCCTGGGTGTGTGCGTAGCATCCGCCTGGGCCGTGGCCGACGACGTCAAAGCCGGCCGCCTGCTGCACCTGCTGCCCGAATGGCACGCAGCCCCGCTGCCCATGTACCTGCTGTACCCCTACGCCCAGTTTTACCCGGCCAAGCTGCGCCGCTTTTCCGACATCGTGCGCGCTGATCTGCTGCAGGGGTTGGACCGTATGACTTAAAAATCATGCCTAGCCGACATCCCGCAAATGGAGGAAGGCGCACACTGGCCGAACAGCGGGTGATGGCGGCTGATTGACTGGCTGGAAATGCTGTACTGGTTGGAGCAACGCAGCAAAAGCTCAAGCCGGTATTGATGGCTTGAGCAGGGTATCTGCTCTATATTTGATAGCTTACAGCGTATATAAAAACTGCGCGGAAGCCATGTTTTGTATAAGCTTTTTCGAAACCCTAATAACTGGGTGACGTTGGGCAGGCTTCAGTGAGCTTGTGGCAGGCCTAGTTCAGCGACTATCGGCCAGGAGCAGTGTTTCGGGTCATGAGGCAATTCCCGTCCCCTGCCGGTGAGGATTGTGCGGCTCCTATTTCAAACTAACTTTTTTTTGCAACGCCGCGTCAGTGGCCTGGGCGGTAATGGGTTTGCTGGCAGGAGAAGCTATTTTTTGTTCAGCCGGCGTAGGTTGTGAATCGAAGAAGTGTTCAGCATCGAGATATTCAGCGCCGTGGACTGCAAGAAAAATGCTAGCCAAAATGATGGCTACGCGGCGAATATTGCCGTTGAAACGGATCTGCTGATGCATAGGTAAAGGCCCTGAAAACCCTAGTTTGCAACCTATCAGCACGCGTTCTGAGCATGGCCACAGACCCGCAGCAAACACTGTTACAAGTTGTGGAATTCGTCACATATTCAAACCCACCCCTTCCGGTGAAGGTGGGGCATGTGCTTGTACTAGGAACAACGAAAGACTGCATTGGGCCCGTTGCGGCCAAAAGGCAAAGGACTTAACCATGTCATGTAGCGCATCGGCCACGTCCTGCGGGTCCGTGCTCGCACGTAACCAGAGCCTAAAGTAGCTCTATTTTTAATAGCTACTAATGCAGGTAAATCCTGCGCCAGCGCCCCATTTGTTATAAATTCTCACACAAACTCACAGAGGTAAAGTCCCGGTGAACAGGGCGCACACTGGTCGGCGTACCGGCCCGGCGGCACGTTGGAAGGGCAAGTCCACTTCTGACCACCACCGATGCAAGCCACCCACCTGCTCCGCCCCACCGTGCTCGCCCTGGCCACCCTCGCGGTGGCGGGCTGCGTGGTGCAAGCCCCGCCGCAGCGGGTCTACGTCAGCCCACCGCCGCCGCGCGTGGTCTATGCACCCGCACCAGCGCCAGCCCCCGCCGCCCCGGTGGTCAGCGTCTATGTGGAGCCGCCTCTGTACCAGCCCGCGCCCGTGGTGATTGCCTCGGCACCGCCGCCCATGCTGGTGGAGCCGCCGCCGCCCATGCCGTTTGCCGGCGCGGTGTGGATCGGCGGCTACTGGGCCTGGCAGGACCGCTGGGTCTGGGCCACCGGGCGCTGGGCACCACCGCCGCATCCCGAGTACCACTGGGTCCACCCCTATTACGAGAACCGCGACGGCGTGGTGGTCTTCATTACCGGCCACTGGACGCCGCCGGGCGTGGTGTTTGTGCCGCCACCGCCCACGCTGAGCCTAAACGTGGCCATCAACATCGGCGGTAACGTGCCAGGGCCACGGCCACAGGGGCCGTCCGGTGTGTTCGTGCCCGCGCCACCCGGCTCGCGTTTGGGCCTGATCATCCCGGCGCCGATAGGCACGCCACCGGCCGTGGTGGTAGGTGCGCCGCCGGTGACGCATGTGGGCATGCACATCCAGAACCAGGTGAACAGCAACAACACGGTGAACAACACGGTCAATAACGCGCAGCGCATCACCCATGTCACCAACATCACGAACGTGACCATCGTGGCCCCGGCCGGCGCCACCGCCAACGGCCAGGCATTCGAGTCCCATGTGCCGGCCCTGGCCCACCTGGCCGCCGCCCAGGCCCCGGTGGTCCGCATGCCAGCGCCGCCCCCTGCCGCCAAGCCCGCGCCACCGGTTGCCGCGGCTGAACGCCCGCCCGCCCAGCCGGTGCCCGCCCATGCCGCCGCCAATCTACCGAACATAGAAGCCACGCCGCCGCAGCACTTCTTGCCCATGCCCGCCGCCCAGCCCCCAGCCAGCGCGGCACGGCCCGTCGAGGCCGAACGGCGCCCCATCGATATGCCCAGACCGGCAGAAGCCGTGAAACCTGTGGTACCACAGGCCGAGGCCGCTCAGGAGAAGGCACGCACCCTGCAACAGCAACAAATGCAAAGGGCCGAGAAAGAGAGAGCTGCCCAGGATGCCGCACGCCACGCCGAGGGCCACCAACACGGCGCGGATGAAAAAGCCAGAGCCGCGAAGGAAAAAGAGAAGGAAAAAAGAAAGCTAGAGGAAAGCGAAGCCAAACCCTAAGAAGGTGTTCAAAGAGTGCTATGCATTCGGGCAACGCTGAACAAGTCCCTCGCGGTCTGCGCATCCCTCATATTCGGGTCGAAGAGGGCGGTGATTTTCAACTGTGGGCATTGCGCCTTCATCAGGCGGTAGTAGGTGATGGCCTCTGTGATATCCGGCCTGTTGCGCAGACTGATACGCCCGCGGGCCTTGATGGTTTTCGCTAACGAGGCTCCCATCTGTACATCGAGCTTGATGCTCTTATGCCTTATCGGAATGTCCCCGTCCCGGTCCGACCTGTCTGTTCTATCACATGCCTGGTCGCTTGCTCCATAAGGCCTGGACCCCACGTCGAGGGCGTTCTTCAGCGCGCCAGGCAGGGACCGGTTGTATTCAGGTGTCGCGAACAACACAGCGTCCACGGCACGAAGGCGCGCCCGAAAGGCACTCCAAGCCGCTGGCTCCGAATTTTAGAGGTCCGGGTTGTAAAGTGGGAGCTCGCCGATCGGCACTAGCTCCATTTTCACGGAGGCGGGAGCCAATGCCATCAAGGCTCTGGCGAACTGGAGGGTCAGCGAATCACGCCGCAGGCTACCGACGATAACGGCGATGTTGATTTCTGTGCTCATTGAAATGTGTCCAGGGTCGTTGCGGATCGCACGGTTCGGAATTTCAGTGCGAAGTCTGGCCGCCGTCGATGACGTAGGTTTGACCAGTCACGAAAGAAGCAGCGTCTGAGCACAGGTGCAGCACCGTTCCCGCGATTTCCTCAGGCTCGGCAGGCCGGCCGATCGGGCTGTTTTCCATCAGTTTCTGCTTGAAGGCGGGATCGGCCAGCCACCGTTGCGTCATGGGCGTGGCGACCAGCCCGGGGGCAACGGCATTGACCCGGATGTTGCGGGTTGCGTAGTCCAGCGCGGCGGCCTTGGTTAGCCCCACGACGCCGTGCTTGGCGGCGACATAGGGCGACATGCCCGCATCTGCCACCAGACCCGCAACAGATGCTGTGTTGACGATCGCCCCCCCGCCGTCCTTAAGCATTTGGCTGATCTCGTATTTAAGGCACAGGAACACGCCGCGAAGATCGACGGCAATGGTGCGGTCGAAATCCTCCAGCTTCATGTCCGCAAGGTCAGCGGTGTGGGGCAAGAGACCGGCATTGTTGAAGGCAATATCAAGACGGCCATACGCACTGACCGTCGCCTGGACTAGTGCCTCGACCGAGCTGGCCTGGCTGACATCGGTCTTCACGAATAGCGCTTCTCCACCTTCCTGGGTGATGAGTGAGGCGGTTTCGGCCGCTTTCTCGTCGAAGTCGCCAATCACGACCTTTGCGCCGTTTCGTCCAAAGGCGAGCGCGGTTGCTCGACCAATGCCGCTGCTCGCGCCAGTGACCAGGACAACTTTGCCTGCGAAAAATGAGGGGTTCGACATGTTTCAACCTTGATTTGTTAACGTAAAAAAATTTTGATGGCTCGGGCTTTCCCAGCCAGATACCCGTAATGGTTGTGAGCCCAAGTTCGGTCTTCGACAGCCCAAAGAGCCATCAAGGTGCGATACCGACCTGCTTCATGAAGGCTAAGTTGTCCCAAAACAGCCACTCTTCGTCCATCACGCCGTCTTTCCAATGTCCAATGGTGGTCATGGACATCTTGAACGTCTTGCCGGTGGCAGGAATGCTTTTGCCGTCACCGATCGGCATGGGTTGGCTAAAAGTTCCCTCAAAGGTTCCCATCACCGCGGTCCAATCGCCGGACGCAATGCGGATGGGATGCTCCGTTACACGCGAGTCAGGGGCAAACACGAACTGGGCTTTCAATTCGTCGATGTGCGACGAAATGCCCTTGCTCACATGCCCGTCCGCGTAATGCACCGTGATGTCCTTCGAATGGCTCTTTTGAAGCTCATCCCACTTTTGGCCGCTGTAGACATTGAAATCTAGATCATCGAAGTTTGCCAAGTGGGCCGTCTCCATTTGTCGCGATTTCATGACGTTGGCCAACTGCTGTTTCATGGCGTCCACCTCCGACGAAGATTGTGCAAAGGCGGTGGAAGCCGCAAACCATGCGGAGCCCAAAATCAGGGAAGAAACGAGAGTTTTCATGGTCAATACCTTGGAAAAGAATAAGAAATGCTTCAAGCCGAAGCGGAGACACGCGATTCGCCAAATTGGTACGATGCCATCGCCACGCTCATTGCGTGATCCACAAAAACACGGTGGCTTACGTCCTGACCGGCAGCACCTGCCACCACCATCAGTGGCAGAAGATGGTCTTCCTGTGGGTGTGCCAAGCGTGCACCCTGCGCTTGCTCCCACTGGACGAGCATGTCGCTGCGCTTTGCGGCATCGGGCTGGCCAATAGCGGCGTTGAGATACGCCTCAAATGCCTCGGCAACCGGTGTCGACGCGCTGCGGCCGAAGCCGCGCATGCTGTGGTACGTTAAGCCACTGCCCATGATCAATACACCGTCGTCGCGCAAGCTGCTGATGGCTTCGCCCACGCGAATATGGTCAACCGCGGAGTAGTCACTCCTGAGAGACAAAAGAACGATCGGCACATCGGCATCGGGATACATCAGACTCAGCGGCACGAAAGTACCGTGGTCAAAACCTCGGCCCGCATCGCCGGCACATTCGAATCCGGCTTTGGCCAGCAGTTGCTGTATCTGCCCTGCTAGTGCCGGCGATCCAGGTGCCGGGTATTGCAAGCGGTAGGTGTGTTCCGGAAAGCCGAAATAGTCGTAGTCAATGGGTGGACGCTCAGACGTCGATACCGAGAACCGTGCTGCCTCCCAGTGGCCGGTGATTATCAGTACCGCCTTGGGTTTGGCGGGTAGGCGCGACGGCAATGCCGCAAATTCTCGGGCGGTCTTCGCGAACATCTGTTTCATGCCGTCCACCCAGGGCCAAGGGCCGCCACCGTGGGAAAGGAAGTAGACGGACATGCGTGCTGCGCCGGTAGTTTCAGTCATTTTTTGCCCGAATCAGTCAGGTTGTTGTTCCTGACTTTAAGAGCGGTGGCCTTCGAGAAAAATAGGGCGCACGTCCATGCGTTATTGACGCAACGTCAATAATCAACCCCCACCACGCCTTAGCGTGATTGGGCACGTGCTGTAGCTTGGGCCATATTGGCCCGCACATGCGCAATCAGGTGCTCCAGAAAAACACGTCCCCTTGCGGGCAGAAATTTGCGATTGGGATATGCCGCCACGAGGCTGAGACGGTTGGTGATCCAAGGCGCAACCACTCTGTGCAATTGTTGGTTGTTGACAAATGGGGCCGCAATATCCTCTCCTTGGCTGCTGATGCTTCCCCCATCCAGCGTTGCACGCAACAATGTGTCGGTATGGTCTGCGATGAGGACCACAGGGGTTTCGACCAGTACGTCCGGGGTGCCAGTTTCGGGGCTCATCAGTTTTAATGGACCCATCCGTCCACTCGCCAAGCGTAAGCGCAGCATGCGGTGTGCACCCAAATCGCTCGGCAGCCTGGGTTCGCCAAATTTCTTCAAATAGGCTGGCGCGGCATAGAGCACTGCGTGGCTCTTGGTTACTTCCCGCACCACGATGTCCGCGGGCAGCGGTGCAGAGCCACTGAGGGCGGTCTGCGGTTTGCGCCTTGCATCCCATCCCGATCCAGGGCACGCGGGCTCGCGGAGACTTATTCAGATGGTATGGGCGCCTCCCTCCTGCCGCTACTTGCACTGCGCCCTGGGTAGTGCCAGATTGGAGATCCCATCGTCAACATCGAAACGCAGACCATCATGGAACGTACCGTCATTGCCGTCGACATTGCCAAGAAGGTGTTTCAGCTGCACTGGGTCGAGATGGACACCGGGTGCATTGAGAGGTTGCAGTTGAAGCGCGCCAAGCTGCTCGAATGGTTTGCCAATCGCACTGCTTCGCTTATCGTGATGGAAGCTTGCGGCGGCGCACACGACTGGGGCCGAGCCTTGATGGCACTGGGCCACGAGGTACAGCTCATCTCCCCGGGCAAGGTACGCCCGTTCGTTCAGCGCAACAAGACCGACGCTGCGCACGCTCAAGTGATCTGGACCGCATGCCGTCAGCCGGGAATGCGCTTCGTGCCCGTCAAGAGCGAGGCCCAGCAGATAGTGCTATCGCTGCACCGGATGCGCTCACAGCTCATGAAGACTCGCATCATGCAAACCAACGCACTCAGAGGGTTGCTCTACGAGTTCGGCATCGTGTTGCCGGAAGGTCATGCGGCGCTGCTTAAGGCCTTTCCTGACGCCATGTGCGACGCAAAGACACGGCTGCCAGCGATGTTCATGGACAGCCTGGACGAGCAGCTCAGGCGAGTCCAGCAACTGCAGGCAGACATTGGCCTCATTGAGCGCAGGCTGTCTTTGCAATTGCGGGAAATGCCAGCCTGCAAGGCGGTCGCCGAAATTCCCGGTGTGGGCCTTCTGACGGCCACGGCAATCGTCGCCAGCATGGGAACCCCATCGACGTTCAAGGACGCACGGGAGTTTGCCGCATGGGTCGGATTGGTTCCGCGCCAGACCGGCACGGGTGGACGGGTGAGGCAGCTCGGCATCAGCAAGCGTGGCGATGCCTACTTGCGCACGCTCCTCATGCACGGCGCGCGAGCCGTCGTCGTTAGATCCAAGGATGGTCCGACATGGCCATGGCTGACGGCTTTGTTGCAACGTCGGCCGTACAGCGTGGCGGTCGCAGCCGTAGCGAACAAGTTGGCGCGAACGATCTGGGCCGTACTGGCACGCGGACAGGCTTGGAGGCCTGAAGCGTGACAGGCCGCGCGTTAAAGATGAAACTTACGAAACAACCAGTTTGAAGGAGAGCAAGCGACCACGCGTGTGATGGGACAGACAGGTCGGACCGGGACGGGGAGATTCCGATAAGGCGCAAGAGCATCAAGCTCGATGTTCAGATGGGAACCCCGTTAGCGAAAACCATCAGGGCCTGCAGGCGTATCAGCGAGGGTGTCCGAATTTTTGTGTAAACGGTACGGACTTCAGTGAGCGGAGATGCGGTCACCAAACTGAATGGTAAATCGGGTCAGGGCAGCCTTCCAATCCCGGATGGGCATGGTCCATTTCAGGCTGATGTTGCGCAGGG
>JAPLPK010000140.1 GCA_026400275.1 Burkholderiales bacterium | reverse complement strand
GGGTGATCCGCCTTGACAACACGCAGGACCCCGCAGAAAGTACACAGACGCTCAGTATTCATAATATGAATGAAAACCTTATCATCTATTCCAGCCAAAGTGCGGCACCGGAGATCATCGCGCCGGACTCGATCTGCTGCTGCTCGGAAAGCACAGGACTGCGCTTCTCCAAGGCAAGCGACGATCTGGCGGTGTATTTCGACGCAACCACCGGCAAGAGCACGGGCAAGATAGTCAGCGTCATCCAACCAAGCGCCGCGCCCCAGCTGTACGCCACGCCAGGCGTGTTGGCCTCGTTTGCCGGCCTGCTGTACAGCATCGGTTATGCCGGTGCCATGCCCTCGTACTGAAATCTTCCCATGGACGAAAAAGACCTCAACAAAGAGCGCTTGGAGCTGGCGCTGGAGGCAGCCGGCCTGGACTTGTGGGAAAACAACCTGCTGACAGGCGAGGTCACCCGCAAGGCGTTAAAGACCTTCCGCGAGCTGGGCTACGACGACAGCGAGGTGCTGCTCAACGTGGATCGCCTGTTTGAGTTTGTCCACCCTGAAGACCGGAGCATGATCCAGACGGCGGTGGGCGACCACCTGGAAGGCCGCACGCCACAGTACCGCTGCGAGTTCCGCCTGCTGGCCAAGAACGGCAGCTGGGTGTGGTACGCCAACTATGGCCGGGTCATGGACGCCGCCGACTTGCAGCGCGGCCAGCGCTTCA
This sequence comes from Burkholderiales bacterium, assembly GCA_026400275.1. Classification (GTDB taxonomy): domain Bacteria; phylum Pseudomonadota; class Gammaproteobacteria; order Burkholderiales; family Burkholderiaceae_C; genus Rhodoferax_B. The sequence continues at coordinate 44,851 of JAPLPK010000140.1, read as the reverse complement.
TTGGCGTGACCTTCAACATCGATGGCCGCAAGCGCAAGGAAGACGAGATCGCCCTGATCAACCGCCAGTTGGCCGAGCAGAACGCCTTGTTGCAAAGCATGAACACCGCGCTGGAGCTGCTGGCCGCCAGCGACTCGCTCACCGGCCTGGCCAACCGCCGCACGCTGCTGGAGCTGGGCGCCAAGGAATGCATACGCGCCGAGCGCTTCCAGCACCCGCTGTCGGTGCTGATGGTGGACATCGACTCCTTCAAGGCGGTGAACGACAACTGGGGCCATTCGGTGGGTGACCGGGTGATTTGCGCCGTCGCCGACGCCTGCCGCCAGCGCATGCGCGAAGGCCTGGACACCGTAGCCCGCCTGGGTGGCGAGGAATTTGTGGTGGTGCTGCCCGAAACCAGCTTAGCCAACGCCCGCCTGGTGGCCGAGTCGCTGCGCCAGTCCGTGCAGGAACAGCAGGTTGTCAACGACGACGGCGACCGCGTGCCGTTCACCGTCAGCATTGGTGTGGCCACTCTAGGCCCAGGTGGTGAGTCGTTTGAGCAGCTGCTGAACCACGCCGACAAGGCGCTGTACAAGGCCAAGCAGACCGGCAGAAACCAGGTGCAGTCCTTCGCCGCCCTGCCCTCCAAGCCTCAGCTGGTGCCCCCAGCCAAGTCCGCCAGCTCGGACTGAGTGCTATTGAATAAATAGCAGCTTGCGCACACAGTGCAAGCGCCAGCAGCGTTTTCTGGCTTGATTGTTGCATTCACTGCGACAGGCAGCGGCCACTCACGGCTGCCACTGCCGTCCACCAGGAACCAGCCCATGCCCCCTGCTCTTTTGAAAAGTCTGTTCGCCGGTACGATTTTCAGCAGCGCCTTTCTGCTGTTTCTGGTGCAGCCGCTGATCGCCAAGCAGATCCTGCCCTGGTTTGGCGGCTCGGCAGCGGTGTGGTCGGTGTGCATGGTGTTCTTCCAGGTGGTGCTGCTGGCCGGCTATGCCTATGCCGACTGGCTGACCCGCCGACCGGCGCGCGTGCAGGCGGCTGTGCACTGCACGCTGCTGCTGTGCAGCCTGGTGTTCCTGCCCATCATCACCGCCGCGCACTGGAAGCCTACCGGCGCGGAGGACCCGTCGCTGCGCATCCTGGGCCTGCTGCTGGGCACCATTGGCCTGCCGTATTTTTTGCTGTCTACCACCGGGCCGCTGGTGCAGTCCTGGCTGGCGCGCACGCCTTGGGGTGTGCAGGTGTACCGCTACTTTTCGCTGTCCAACCTGGCGTCGCTGGCGTCGCTGCTGGCCTACCCGGTGCTGATTGAGCCGTATACCGCGCTGCGGGAACAAGCCCTGGGCTGGTCCTGGGGATATGCGGGTTTTGTGCTGATGTGCGGTGCCGCCAGCCTGTATGCGGCGGGCTTGAAACCCTATGCGCCTGATCCACACAGCAGACCGACAGCCAGCGCGGCCCTGCCGCAAGCCGCCCCCAGCCTGGGCACCTATGGCCTGTGGCTGGCGCTACCGGCCATGGCATCCTGGCTGCTGCTGGCCGTGACCAACCACATCACGCAGAACGTAGCCGCCATTCCCTTCCTGTGGGTGCTGCCCTTGTCGGTCTACCTGCTGAGCTTTGTGCTGACCTTTGAAAGCGACCGCTGGTACCGCCGCAGCCTGCTGCTGCCCGCCACCGCCGTAGCGCTGCTGCTGTGCGCCTATGGCCTTCAAGACGGCATAGGCTACGGCCTGCAAACCGGCGTACCGCTGTATGTTGGCGGCCTGCTGGTGTTGTGCATGTTTCTGCACGGCGAAATGGCCAGCATGCGCCCTGGCCATGCCTACCTGACGCGCTTCTACCTAATGCTGTCGATAGGCGGCGCACTGGGTGGGGTCACGGTGGGCCTGGTGGCGCCGCATGTGCTGCCGGCCTACTACGAGATGGGCATAGGCCTGGTGCTGGTGGCCGTGCTGGGTGCGGTGGTGTTCCGCCGCCAGCGGCTGCGCGCCGGTGTCTGCATGCTGCTGGTGCTGGCTTGCAGCTATTTCGTCTGGCAGCAAGTGCGTGACGAGCAGGACGGCACGCGGCGCATGGCGCGCAACTTCTACGGCACGCTAAGCAGCCTGGACAGCATCGACGCAGACAAACCCAAGAGTAGCGTGCGCCAGCTCTACCACGGCTCGGTCAAGCACGGCGAGCAGTACCTGGCGGCCGACCGCCGCCGCGAGGCCACGGCCTACTACGGCAAGACCTCGGGCGTGGGCCGGGCCATTCTGTCGGCACCGGCCACGCCGCGCCGGGTCGGCCTGATCGGCCTGGGCGCGGGCACCCTGGCCAGCTACGGCCGCGCGGGCGACGTGTACCGGGTGTATGAAATCAACCCCCAGGTGTTCGACTTTGCCGACAGCGAATTCAGCTTCTTGAAAGACAGCCCAGCGCAAATCGAGCGTGTGCAGGGCGACGCGCGCCTGGCGCTGGAGCGTGAGGCGCCGCAGCGCTTTGACGTGCTGGCGGTGGACGCGTTCTCGGGCGACTCGGTGCCCATCCACCTGATCACCGCCGAGGCCATGCAGGTGTATTTGCGCCACATGCAGCCAGAGGGCATCATCGCCTTCCACGTCACCAACCGCTTCCTCAACCTGGCCCCGGTGGTCGAAAAAATTGCCCTGGCCCAGGGCCTGCAGGTCGCCTTTGTGCACGACGAAGCCGCCGCCAGCGACCTGCGCCGCACCGACTGGATACTGGTCAGCCGCAGCGCACAGCGCCTGCAGACTCTGCTGATCAGGACCGCCAGCAGCGCGATCACGGCGATACCCGGCCTGCGTCTCTGGACCGATGATTTCAACAACCTGTTCGGGGTGCTGAAGTAGCAAGCAACGCTATTATTTGTATAGCTACTGGCGCTTACTTACCTTCCGCAGAAAGCACTTTTCACTACGAATTTTGCGCAGTCCACAGAATCACATTCCACTCCAAGGGATTCCAGCTGCGGCTGCGGCTGAACTCCAGCTGCCCGTTGGGCATCTTCCAGCGTAGCATCTCACCCAAGCGCTGCGGTTGACCGAGCTGGGTGTTGAAACGCTGCAGCCATGCGCCATGGACCCACCAGGGTACTTGCACCATGGCACGCACGAGCTTTCCCTGGTTGAAAAACGTTGCGAGCATCAGCGCTGCATCTCCATCGGCCTTGTCGATCTGGGCATAGCAGACCCGCTCCCCCAGGGTGTCTGCACCCGGCGCTTGCGCCACGCAGCGCAGTGGCACACCGTCAAAATGTTTGAGTACCGCCGCCTCATCCATGTCCTGCGAAAGCTCTACCAGGCGGACCGTCACCGCCGGCGATGTCTCGCGGATATAGGTGCCATACACATCCATCCGGTGGCGGTTCAAGAACACCAGCAGCGCCAGCGATACCAACACCGCAATACCAACAACTTGTAGCCACTTGGGCGGATCTCGGTTCATTCTTTTTCTTCCTCGGTTCAATCACCTGGCCAACTCGGGCGCCAAGCCCATGATGATGTCGCAAGCACCCTGGGTCGCTTTGCGCATATGGCGTGCGCGTTGTGGACTGGCTGCAACGCCGCCAAACCGTGTCTCACCATAGATTTCCAGCGCCTGGCCCATCCAGCGCCGCGCCAGCGGGGCCGTAGCCGCTGCCCCCCAGTGCTCGCGCACCGATTGGCCCACTTGTCTTTTGTGGCCGTGCACATGCAGGCACCAGCCCATGGCCTGCGCCGACAAGCACATGGACTGCGCCGGGAAATGGGACGCCAACAACCACGAGCCCCCCAATGCGAGACCCAGGCCCATGCGGTACCTGTACCGCCACAAGAAATAAGCGGCCAGCAGTAACAGCAACCAGCGCAGCCAATGGATGGTGATGGTGTAGGTCTCGAACGAAGACTGGGACTCGCTGCCTTCGCCCGCCACACCATCCGGCGGCTGGGCTGAACCGCCCGCTAGGCTGTCCAGCGAAGTCTGCGCGCCATCCAGCAGGCTTTCGATCAGGCCACGCTGCCACTGGGGAATGAAGGGGTCCTTCAAAGTGCTGCGCATACCGCCCAGCATCGAACCCCATTGCTGCCTCCACGAACCTTGCGGGGCTGTACTACTCCCGCCCAAGCCTGCGCCAGATGCCTGCCCGCCGGACACACCGCCAGAGGCCTGGACCGACTGCTTTCCCCCCTCGCCTGCAGGCTGCGAGAACATCCCGGGGGTATCTGTGCCAGGCGGAAGAAAGCCAAACCCCAGGGTTGCGGGTCGGGGCATAAACAAGAACAGTAGCGCCGTCACCGCAAATGAAACGCCGATAAACCCCAGCGTCATGGATAAGCGGGTCCAACGCGACAGCCGCGTGCTCGACGCATGCTGCCAGGCCAGCGCCAATCCGCCGGCGACCCATGCAGGCCCTAGATAGAACCACAAACTCCAGTCCGCCCTGGAATGGGTGGCAACCATGAAGCTGACGCTGAAAATGACAGTCACCGTTAGATAGAAGTCGCGTTGTGTGGTGAGCATGGCTGCGCGGGCACCCATGATGACCATCAGAACCAGGCAGATCCATCGGGCAAAAGCGTACAGCGCAAAACCAGGAAACAAGGCCAACACAAATCCCGTGGTACCCAGCACGATCCACAGGGTTTGACCGTTGGAGCCGGGTTTGTGGACATGCAAAGCACCGGCACCAAAACCCAGTAACGCCCACACCAACCACAGAAGGCTTTCAACCCCAAATGACCTGAATTGCCGATCAAGATAGGAGAACCCGAGGCCCACAAAAAGATAGCTCAGCCCGGTCAGAACGAGCACCGCACGGCTCTCCAGACGTGGCGATACGGCAGCCGGTGTAGTTGCTACGGATGCAGTCTTCATGGTGCCTCCATAAAAGTGGCAAAACCGGCCAGCGCCACCGCACGCTGCAACGCATCTGCCCGAGCAGCATCCTGTGGCGTTCGGTGGCGCCCCATGGCAATACAGACCACGACAGCGCAAGCTTGCCCCACCAGAGGAGACAAAGCAGATAGCAAAGCATCCTGCGCCATCGACCCCGCCACCACGACCGCAATCTGCTCGCCGGGCGCCGCATCGCCTGCCACCCGCGTCACGATAGGCTGCAAGCCGCCGTCGGTTGGCAAGGCCTCGGCCAATGCCCGGTACAGCAAAGACCGGTCTTGCACAGCCGCCGAGTAGGGATGCAGGTAAAGAAACAATTGCGCAGCGTTGGCCAGCGCGGCATCGCACACGCCTGCCGCCAGGCGCACCGCCTGCTCACCGGCGCTATCCGGCGCACCCAGTGCCGGCGCCCGCGGGACATCGACGACAACCCGTAAACGCACCGACCCACTGTGCTGAAAGTGCTGAATGACCAGCTCGCCCACGCGCGCAGACGCACGCCAGCTGACCCGGCCGACAGACTCGCCCTGTTGGTAAGGCCGCAGCATGCCCAGTTCAAACGACTGCCCCATCTTGCGGGTGGCCAGCTCACCCAGCGGGTCTTCCGTCACATCCCAGGGCAGCGGCCAGTGCACTGGCTGGGCCTGCGGCAGCACATGCAGCGCAATCGCGGGCCGCGCCATGCTGTGCTGGGCACGTACCAGGCCCAAAGGGAATCCGCTGGACAAACGGACCGCCACCAGTTCGTAGCTGCCCCGGCAGGGAAACAGCACCCGCCGCCCCAACTCGGGCATCTGACCGGCACGCACCACGGGCACAGTCTGGCGCAGCACAATGCGCTGGGACGCCCATTCCCATTCGGTCTCAATATCGACCATAAAAGCCGGCCAGGGCACGCTGCGTTCTATCCACAGGCTCAGGTCACACGCGGCGCCCTCCACCACTTCGCTGCTGTCCGTGGATTGCAAACGAACAGTCATGGAACGCAGCGACAGCCAGGGCAATACAAACCCGAGAAAGCTCACCACCGCAAGGAACAAGAACACGCCGTAAACCATCGGGTCCTGCCGGTTCAGCGCGGCCCTCAGCAGCACCGCACACAGCCCGAGCAGCACCCTGGACTTGGACAGCCAGCGTTCCATCGTTTTAAGCCCTATCGCAAGCTATTGCGGCGTGCGCAGGGTCTGCAGGATGCCCTGTACCAAGGCAGCCGCAGACTGCGACTGCCCGCCCTGGGTTTGCACAATGATGCGGTGCGCAAGCACAGGCGCGGCCAGCTCCCGCACGACGGCGGGGTCGACATAGGCGCGGCCGCGGATGCAGCTCAGTGCCCGCGCCATGCGGGCCAGGCCCAGGGTGCCGCGCGGGCTGGCGCCAAAGCGGATAGCCGGGTGCTTGCGCGTGGCCGTCACGATGGCGGTGATGAAATTGGCGACCTCGGGGGTGATGGTCACGTCCCGCGCGCCGGCCACCAGCCGGGCGAAACCGTCCGCCTCACACACCGGCTGCAGGCTGCTGATGGGATGCGCGAACTGCTGGGTGGTAATCAGGCTAGCCTCGGTTTCCGCATCGGGATAGCCCAGAGACAGGCGGATCAGAAAGCGGTCGAGCTGCGCCTCTGGCAGCGGGTAAGTGCCCGCCATGTCGATAGGATTTTGCGTGGCCAGCACTGCAAACGGCGCGGGCAGTGGCACGGTCTGCCCATCCAGCGTGATCTGGCCTTCTTCCATGCATTCCAGCAGCGCCGACTGGGCCCGCGGATTGGCCCGGTTGATTTCATCGGCCAGCACGATGTTGGCAAACACCGGGCCTGGGCGCAACAGAAAGCTGCCGTCCTTGGGGTTGTAGACCGGCCCACCCACGATGTCCGACGGCATCAGGTCGGCGGTAAACTGGATGCGCTTGAACGACAACCCCACAGACACAGCCAGCGCCCGTGCCAACATGGTTTTGCCCAGGCCGGGCACGTCTTCGATCAGCAGATGCCCGCCGGCCACCACGGCAGCCAAGGCCAACTCCACGTGCTGGTGCTTGCCCTGCAGAACTTTCTCTACATTGTTGACAATGGTTTGCGCGAGGCGCGCGCAATCCTGTGCGGACCACGCAGTTGCTTGTACTTGGCTCAATGGACTCTCTCCCTTTGTGAAAAATTGTAACGATCGCGGCCCAGTTTTCACGTACGACTACCCCGGAAACGCTACAGCCCATCCACCAAACTACTGACAAGCCGATTGCCTATGCCCTCACCCAACCCGCTCGCCTTCGGCAACTGCCCGCTTACCCGCCGGAGCACTCTGCTCGCGACCCTAGGCCTGCTAAGCCCTCGCCTGCACGCCGCACCCCCTGCCCCCACCATCTGGCCGCAAGACCAGCGCGTACCCGGCGGCGTGGCCCGTCTGTCGCTCGGGCCGGCGGCGCAGCGGCCCACGGCTTTCGCCGCCGACCTGCCTTTGCTGGTGCTGGGTGACGCGATCGAGTGGACGGCGCTGGTCGGCATTCCGCTGGCAGCCCCGGTGGGTGAGGCCGCCATCACCGTGCGCGACGCCGACGGCGCCAGCCGGCAAGTGGCGTACCGCGTGGGCCCCAAGCAGTACCGCGAGCAACGGCTGAAGGTGGCGCCCGGAACCGTGGACCTGTCGCCAGCCGACGAGGCCCGTTACGGGCGCGAGCACAGCCACTTGGCAGAGGTCATGGCCCGCTTCAGCGAACCGCTGCCGGAGTCTTTCGCCATGCGGGTGCCGGTGCCGGGGCGGCGCTCCAGCTCGTTCGGGCTGCGCCGCGTATTCAACGGCCAGGCCCGCAACCCGCACAGCGGCATGGACATCGCCGCCGCCACGGGCACGCCGGTGCTGGCACCGCTGCCGGGCCGGGTGCTGGACACCGGCGACTATTTCTTCAACGGCAATACGGTGTGGCTGGACCATGGCGGCGGCCTGCTGGGCATGTTCTGCCACCTGAGTGCCATCGACGTGCAGCCCGGCGAGCAGCTGCGCACCGGGCAACGCCTGGGCGCCGTGGGCGCCACCGGCCGCGTCACCGGCCCGCACCTGCACTGGTCTGTCTGCCTGAACCGGGCCATGGTGGACCCGGCGCTGTTTATTGCGGCTTAGAACGTGTTCAAAGTGCCGGTGGCCCCGGGTGGTAAACCGTGCGATGTCGGCACGCACCAAACTCCCTCTTTACTATTCTTTTCATAGCAGCTTGCGCATACTGCACATGCGCTACAGGTCATAATGCCTCCGAAGACTTGGATTTGCCCGCCCATGCCCCTGGCCGTCCCACCCCCACCCACCGACCGCGATGCGGCAGCGCATATGTTCCAGCTGCTGCAGCAACAGGCGCAATTGCGCGGCACCACACTGCGCCCGCCACCGCCCGAGCCCACCAGCTGCTGTGGCCGTGGCTGCAACGGCTGCGTGTGGGAGGGCTTTCTGGCGGCTGCCGGTTTTTGGCATGAGGACGCGCTGCTGGCCCTGCAGGCGCGGGAACCAACTGCCCCGTAGCACGCTCCGTTACTCCACACCCACAACGACTTCCCGACGACTCCCCATGCTGCGTGCCCTGAAAGATATTTTTGACAACCTGGTCAGCACCGAGCCCACGCCCGAAGAGCGCCAGCAAGCCCTGCAACTGGCCACGGCCGTTTTGCTGGTGGAGGTAATGCGGGCCGACAGCAGCAAAGCCTCGCGCGAGCGCCAGCCCGTGGCCGCCGCCCTGCGCCAGCGCTTTGCACTGGACGACGCAGCCCTGGCCCAGCTGCTGGCCCGGGCCGAGCAAGCCGCCGAAAACGCCTACGACTACCACCACTTCACGGCCAGCATCAACGACAGCTGCAGCCAGGAGCAGAAGATCCAGATTGTGGAAGCCATGTGGCAGGTGGCCTATGCCGATGCCCAGGTGGATGCCTACGAGCACCACGCCATCAGCAAGATCGCCGGCCTGCTGCACGTCACCCATGGCGAATACATAGGCGCCAAGATGCGCGCCAAAGAAGCCGCAGGGCTGATCTCCTGAATATCAGTTTTGATAGCAGCCGGTGCAGGCAGAACCTGCGCCGAAGGCCGATTTATACCGCCAAGTAGCGGCCTGGCCGGTGGTTGATGGCCAGGGTCATGTTCATGGCCAGCGCGCCCAGTACCGACAGCAGCGCGCGCTGCCAGTCGGCGGTCCAGAAGGCGCCCAGCAGTATCAGCCCGTCGATGCCCATCTGCACATGGCCGGCGCGCCAGCCAAAGCGGTCTTGCAGGTACAGCACCACGACGCCGATGCCACCCAGGCTGGCCCGGTGGCGAAACAGGATCAGCATGCCGCAGCCGCACAGCAGCCCGCCCAGCACGGCAGCCAGTGGCGACCACAGCTGCGCAAACACCAGCCCATGCGGCAAGTAGTGCGCAAACAGCGACAACAGGGCCACAGCGCAAAAAGTCTTGACGGTGAACTGCAAGCCCATGCGCCACCAGGCGAACAGGTAGAACGGCAGGTTCAGCAGAAAGAAGACCACGCTGAACTCAGTGCCCGTGGCGTAACGGATCAAAAATGCCAGCCCCGCCGTGCCGCCAGTGAGCAGACCCGCGTGGCCAAACATCACCACACCCAAAGCCAGGAACAAGGTGCCGATGGCCAGGGCCAAAGCGTCTTCATAAAAACGGTGCCGCGCCAAAGGCGCAGCAGGGGGTGCAGTCACAGAACGGGTCATGGAAGATAGGAGAAACGGGAAATGGCGGCGCCGACAGTCTCGGCGCAGGACAACGGAGAGGAAAAGAGGCTTTGCATGGTAGCGGACCAGCGCGTGCCTGCCTCACCCACACCAGGCGCTATCTACACGCAAGCTCCGTACCCATGGGTCGCAGAAAACCGGCAAAACCACCCCATAATCATCAAAAGTCCGACGCGGTACGCCGAAGTGCGGGCGCCCCACCAATTGCCAGCCACTCTGCCACGGGACCACACATGCAAGGGCTCTTGCCAACTCCGGACCACGCACCTTGCGAAGCGCCTGCCGCGTATAGCCAACCCGCTGCACAGCAGGCATGAGGCTGAGCCCGCGCCAAAGCGACTATCTGGTCGCCATCACCCGCACGCTGAGCCGATACCCCCGGCTGGTCGGCATGGTGTGTGGCTACTCGCTGGCCATTACGCTGGCCCTGGCAGCGTGCGGATTGGCATTCCAGTCCCAGCTAGGGGACGTAGAAAGCGGGCAAGCCATTGTTTTGCGCAATATGCAGGCCCTGCAATTCGATGCCGGACAGATGCTGACCCAGCTCAATAACGGCTACAGCCCCGATTGCAGCACCAGCAACCTCAACGCGCTGCGCAGCCTACTGTTTGACTACCATTTCATCCGCAGCATCCAGCTGCTGGACAGCCAGCACCGGGTGTACTGCACTACCGAGCTGGGCTTGCTTGACGCGCCAAGAGCGCCCAGGGTAGGCGGCATCGATGGCTCGATCGGGCACTACTTCCTGGGTGCATCTATACAGCTCGCCAAAGGAGAAGTCCGCACCACCGTGGTGGAACGGGGGCCATTCCAGGTGGCCATAGGTTCCGACCGGGTAACGGAGAGCTTTCAGCAATACACCGACGCCGTCTGGGCCGGTAACGCGCGGCAGCGCACCAAGATATTCAAAAGCAAGTGGGCCGGCTATACCGACATGCTCACCAGTCCCACCACCCCGCATGTCCGCCTGGACTGGAAGAACGCGCTGATCCTGGTCACCACCACGATGCCCGGGGTCAGCCCGATCACGATCCAGACGATTCTGTGGCCGCAAGCATTCTTCCAAAAACACCTGTTGCTCAGCCTGGGCGGGGGTGCCGTGTGCCTGCTGCTGGCCTTTTTAGTGACCGACTTCATCACGCGGCGCTGCCGGTACTTCCAGTCCATGGAGCACCGCATCCGCTTCCTGTGCGTAACCGACAAACTGGTCTGCCACTACCAGCCCATCATTGAACTAGCCACCGGCCGCACCGTAGGCTGCGAGGTACTGGCACGGCTGAACGACGGCGACACGCTTCTCTTCCCCGACCAGTTCATCCCCGCCGTACAGAGCAAAAAGCTGGACTGGGTGCTAGACGCCGCCGTCAGCGCGCGCGGCCTGCGTGAGCTGGGCGATGCCCTGCCGCCGCAAGCCCAGGGCTTCAAGGTGGCCCTCAACTTCTTTCCACAAAACCTGCGCCACGCCACGCTGTCACCCCATCTGAAGCAGGTGCTGCAAGCAATGAACCGCAACGACCTGCAGGTCGAACTGGAGGTGACCGAATACAACTTCGCACCAGCCATCATGCCGGAGCTGCAGCGCCTGCAGGCCGACGGCTTTCTGATCTCCATCGACGACTTCGGCACCGGCTACTCCAACCTGGGCATGGTGAAGAAAGTCGCTCCCGACTACCTGAAAATAGACAAGTCCTTCGTATTCGAAATGGAGGACCTTACCCTGCGCTCCAGCCTGATCCCCGAAATCATCGCCATCGCCAAGGCCGTCAACAGCAAAGTAGTGGCCGAAGGCATTGAAACCCAGGGCCAGGCCGACAAGCTACAGGCCATGGGCGTGCGCTACGGCCAGGGCTACCACTTCGCCAAGCCCATGCCGCTGGCGGCCTTCATCCGGCACCTGCAAATACAAGAAGGCCTGGGCGACGACTCCGACCCACTGGGCGCGCACAACAAGCCCGACGAAGCAGGCCAAGGTCGCTCCTTTATTGATAGCCTGGGACGCATGCTGCGCTAGCGCAACAGCGGGTTTGGCAGTGAAGAAACACCGCGCTGCCGGGCAACCCGATCCCCAACACGCAGACTACACACCCGCAGGTCGACGTCGAATTTGCCAAATTTGCGGCCGCTGACCTTGAATTGACACAAGAAGCCCTTATCATTAGCACTCAAAGGCAATGAGTGCTAACACTTCCGCTTCATCCTTTTTTCGCAACATTTCATCTTTAGGAGATTCCATGAACCTACGTCCTCTCGGCGATCGCGTGATCGTTAAGCGTATTGACAGCGAAACCAAGACCGCTTCTGGCATCGTGATTCCTGACTCTGCTGCTGAAAAGCCAGATCAAGGCGAAGTGCTGGCTGTCGGCCCAGGCAAGAAGAACGACAAGGGTGAAATCTCCGCCCTGACCGTCAAGGTCGGTGACCGCGTTCTGTTCGGCAAGTACAGCGGCCAAACCGTCAAGGTGTCTGGCGACGAACTGCTGGTGATGAAAGAAGACGACCTGTTCGCAGTTGTCGAATCCAAGTAATTTTGTGGGACTGACCGGCTGACGCGCGTAGCGCCCAGTCGCTCTGTCCCCAACTAGTTAAATTTTTCAGGAGAAATTCTCATGGCAGCAAAAGACGTAGTTTTCGGCGGCGAAGCCCGCGCACGCATGGTTGAAGGCGTGAACATCCTGGCTAACGCAGTCAAGGTGACCCTGGGCCCTAAAGGCCGTAACGTGGTTCTGGAGCGCTCGTTCGGCGCCCCTACCGTGACCAAGGACGGTGTGTCCGTGGCCAAGGAAATCGAACTCAAAGACAAGCTGCAAAACATGGGTGCGCAGATGGTCAAGGAAGTTGCTTCCAAGACCTCCGACCTGGCTGGTGACGGCACCACCACCGCGACCGTGCTGGCACAAGCCATCATCCGCGAAGGCATGAAGTACGTGGCCGCCGGCATGAACCCGATGGACCTGAAGCGCGGCATCGACAAGGCTGTTGCAGCCCTGGTTGTCGAGCTGAAGAATGCTTCCAAGCCCACCACCACCTCCAAGGAAATCGCCCAAGTCGGCTCGATTTCCGCCAACTCTGACTCCAGCATTGGTGACATCATCGCCAGCGCCATGGACAAGGTCGGCAAGGAAGGCGTGATCACCGTGGAAGACGGCAAGTCGCTGGCCAACGAGCTGGACGTGGTTGAAGGCATGCAATTCGACCGCGGCTACCTGTCGCCCTACTTCATCAACAACCCAGAAAAGCAAGCCGCTTTGCTGGACAACCCGTTTGTTCTGTTGTTCGACAAGAAGATCAGCAACATCCGTGACCTGCTGCCTACCCTGGAACAAGTTGCCAAGTCTGGCCGTCCTCTGCTGATCATCGCTGAAGAAGTCGATGGCGAAGCACTGGCGACCCTGGTGGTCAACACCATCCGTGGCATCTTGAAGGTTGTGGCTGTGAAGGCTCCTGGCTTCGGCGACCGCCGCAAGGCCATGCTGGAAGACATTGCCATCCTGACCGGCGGCAAGGTTATCGCTGAAGAAGTCGGCCTGACCCTGGAAAAGGTCACCCTGGCTGACCTCGGCCAAGCCAAGCGCATCGAAGTGGGCAAAGAAAACACCACCATCATTGATGGCGCCGGTGCAGCTGCCGACATCGAAGCCCGCGTCAAGCAAGTGCGCGTTCAAATCGAAGAAGCGACCAGCGACTACGACCGTGAAAAACTGCAAGAACGCGTGGCCAAGCTGGCTGGCGGTGTTGCCGTGATCAAGGTTGGCGCTACGACCGAAATCGAAATGAAGGAAAAGAAGGCCCGCGTTGAAGACGCCCTGCACGCTACCCGCGCTGCTGTGGAAGAAGGCATTGTGGCTGGCGGCGGCGTGGCTCTGCTGCGCGCCAAGCAAGCTGCTGGCAAGATCGAAGGCGCTAACGCCGACCAAGACGCCGGCATCAAGCTGGTGTTGAAGGCCATCGAAGCGCCTCTGCGCGAAATCGTGTTCAACGCTGGCGAAGAAGCCTCCGTGGTCGTCGCAGCTGTGTTGGCCGGCAAGGGCAACTTCGGCTACAACGCTGCCAACGGCGAATACGGCGACATGATCGAAATGGGTATCCTGGACCCCACGAAGGTGACCCGCACTGCTCTGCAAAACGCAGCCTCCGTCGCATCCCTGATGCTGACGACCGAAGCCATGATCGCCGAGTCTCCAAAAGACGAAGCCGGTGCTGGCGGCGGCATGCCTGGTGGTATGGGCGGAATGGGCGGCATGGGCGACATGGGCATGTAATTTCGCCGCGAAACGGGCCGCCCGCGTCGTTACCAAGTCTTGCCGTGGCGATGCCACTGTCTGCGACTTGGCGCCTAGCGGACGACCCGTTGCGCAACGAAATCCGTCCCATTCGACGTACGTCGAAAAGACCATGAAAAAACCCCGCAGAGTGCGAGCTCTGCGGGGTTTTTTCATGGGCGCTGGGAAAGACTATGCGGGGTTGAACGCCTTGCGGGCATCCAGTGCGGCCTGGCGCACGTGGCAGCCTTCCTGGTGGTCGTTGACCAGGCCCATGGCCTGCATGAAGGCGTAGACGGTGGTGGGGCCGACGAACTTCCAGCCCTGGCGCTTGAGCTCTTTGGACAGCGCCACCGACTCGGGCGACTGGCCCATGGCGCGCAGCGCATCCACCGTCAGGCGGCTGGGGCGTGACGCGGCGCTGGGCTCGAAGCGCCAAAAATAGCTGGCCAGCGAGGCCTCTTTTTCCAGCAGCTTCTCGGCGCACTGGGCGTTGTGGATGGCCGCCTCGATCTTGCCGCGGTGGCGCACGATGCCGGCATCCATCAGCAGGCGCTCTACATCTTTCGGGCCGAAACGCGCCACGGTGGCGATGTCAAACCCGGCAAAACCGGCGCGGAAGTTCTCGCGCTTGCGCAGGATGGTGAGCCAACTCAGACCCGACTGAAAGCCTTCCAGGCAGATCTTTTCAAACAGCCGGGTGTCGTTGCCCACCGGGAAGCCCCATTCACGGTCATGGTAGTTGCGGTAGATGTCGGAGCTGTCGCACCAGAAGCAGCGCTGGGGCTGCGGGCTGTCGGTAGAGGTCGGTAAAGAGTCCATGCGCCATTTTGAACCATACGTCCTGCAGCCATGGACGACATACAGGCCGAATGTCTCAAAATGATCGATACTGGTCGTACTTCAAATGGCTTTCCATGCGCTGCCGCACAAAAATAGTACGCATACAACAACCCATTTGAAAGCAGTGCACCATGAAAACCTGTCTCATTTTGATCGACGCCCAGGAATCCTTCCGGCACCGCCCGTACTTCACGCCGGCCACCCTGCCCGGCTACCTGGCGGAGCAGAACGCCTTGATTGACGGCTGTGTCGCCCGTGGCATTCCCATCGTGCGCATCTTCCATGTGGACGGCCCCAAGACCGCCGACAACGCTTTCGCCATCGAATCCGGCCACATCCAGCCCATCGCCGGCCTGGCGCCGTTTGAAGCCGCCGCCACTTTCACCAAAAGCCGCCATAGCGCACTGGTGGATACCGGGCTGCAGGTCTGGCTGACACAGCACAGCATCGGCAAACTCATCATCAGCGGCATCCGCACCGAGCAGTGCTGCGAAACCACCACCCGCCACGCGTCCGACCTAGGTTGGACGGTGGACTACTGCCTGGACGCCACTTTGACCTGGGATATGCAGCACCTGGACGGCTCGGTGCTGGCCGCCGCCGACATCAAAGCCCGCACCGCCGCCGTGCTGACAGACCGCTTCGCCCGCATCTGCACCGTGGAACAAGCCCTAGCCGGGGCCGTGGCATGAGCATTCAAGTCGCCATCCTGGTGTTCGACAATGTAGAGGCGCTGGACTTCGCCGGCCCCTATGAGGTGTTCACCACCGCCAGCCGGGTGCACGCCCGCAGCCACCCCCACGACGCACCGCTGTTTGCTACACAATGCGTAGCACGTAGCGCAGATACAGTATGCGCCAGAGCCGGATTACGCATTATTCCTGACGCCACCTTCGCCAGTTGCACTGCGACCGACCTGCTGGTCATCCCCGGTGGCGTGGTCGATGCGGCGATGGCCTGCAAGCCGACGATTGACTGGATCGCCGCCACCGCAGGCACGGCCAGCACGGTGGCCTCGGTCTGCACCGGCGCCTTTTTGCTGGCGCAGAGCGGCGTCATCCAGGGCGGCCCGGTCACCACGCACTGGGAAGATGTGGCCGACCTGCAGCGCCTGTTCCCGGCACTGGACGTGCAGACCGGCCCGCGCTGGGTAGATTGCGGACGCACCATTACATCGGCCGGCATCAGCGCCGGCATCGACATGTGCCTGCACCTGGTCGGCAAGCTGGCCAGCCATGATCTGGCCGTGCGCACCGCCCGCCAAATGGATTACGCGTGGCAGCCCCAGCCGTGATCCAAGTGCTGTTCGTGCTGATGCCGAACAGCCTGATACTCGACTGGGCGGGCCCGGCCGAGGCGCTGCGCATTGCCAACCAATGCCTGCGGGCCCAGGGCC
The DNA here is from genome assembly GCA_026400275.1 of Burkholderiales bacterium. Classification (GTDB taxonomy): domain Bacteria; phylum Pseudomonadota; class Gammaproteobacteria; order Burkholderiales; family Burkholderiaceae_C; genus Rhodoferax_B. The sequence goes on along the minus strand of JAPLPK010000140.1, from coordinate 28,767 downwards.
AGGCTGAGCGCTTTGCCTTGCAATTCGTCGGGCCGGAGGCGGACAACGTGTCTTCCGTCGGCGCGCTGCTCACCGGCCTGCAGCCCTTGCCAGCCGTGCTGCCCGCGCCCAGCTGGGTGGTGCTGGTAGGCCTGCCCGGCAGCACCATCGCCGTAGACAACGCTCCGGCCCGGGCCGTGCTGCACTGGCTGCGCGGCTTGCGCCCGCAGCGGCAGCAGCTGGAACTGGTTACAGTGTGCGCCGGCACCCTGCTGGCCGCCCATGCAGGCCTGCTGGCGGGTCGGCGCGTGACCACCCACCACCAGCATCTGGACGAGCTGCGCGGCGTGGAGCCGCACTGCGAGGTGGTAGCCAACCGGGTGTTTGTGGAAGACGCACCGGTGTACAGCAGCGCGGGGGTCACTACCGGCATCGACCTGGTGCTGCAGCGCATCGCGGATACCTGTGGCGAACCGATTGCCGCCCAGGTGGCGCAGACCATGGTGGTGGCACTGCGGCGCGGCCCGCACGACCCCGAGCTGTCGCCCTTCCTGAGCTACCGCAACCACATGCACCCGGCCCTGCACCGGGTGCAAGACGCTGTGAGCCTGGACCCGCGCCACGGCTGGACGGTGCCGCGCATGGCCGAAATCGCCCATACATCGCCACGGCACCTGACACGCCTGTTTGTGGAATACACGCAGATCGCGCCGCTGCAGTACCTGCGCCGCATCCGTCTGGCGGTGGCGCAGACCGCGCTGCAGTCCGGCCACAGCGTGAACCAGGCAGCCGAGCTGGCGGGCTTTAGCTCTGACACCCAGCTGCGCAGGGCCTGGCACCAGCTGGGACCGACTGGCGCCCCCTCGCAGGCGCGGCCGGCCTGAATTACAGGAACATGCCGCCAGAGGCCTCGATGCGCTGCCCATTCACCCAGCGGTTCGCCGGTGTCAGCAAGGAGGCGATCACACCGCCGATGTCGTCCGGCACCCCCACGCGGCCGAGTGCGGTTTGCGACGCCACGAAGGCATTCAGTTGCGCGTTGTCACGCACCGCGCCACCACCGAAATCGGTCTCAATGGCGCCGGGTGCCACCACGTTCACGGCGATGCTGCGCGGGCCAAGCTCCTTGGCCATGTAGCGGGTCAGCACCTCGATGCCGCCCTTCATCGCGCCATACGCGGCATAGCCGGGCAGTGCGAACCGGGCCAGGCCGGAAGACACATTCACGATACGGCCACCGTCAGCCATCAGCGGCAGCAGCTTTTGCGTCAGGAAGAAAACGCCTTTGAGGTGGATATTGACCAGCGTGTCGAACTGGGCCTCGGTGGTCTCCATCAGGCTGGCGTGGATGCCCACACCGGCGTTGTTGACCAGAAAGTTGAAGCTGTCTCGCTGCCACTGCTCGCCCAGCACCTGCTTCACCGACGCTGCAAAAGCTGCAAAGCTGCTGCTGTCGCCAACGTCCAGCTGCAGGGCGACGGCGCGGCGGCCGAGGGCCTGGATTTCCGCCACCACAGCCGCAGCTTCGGCGGCCTGGCTGCGGTAGGTCAGGATGACGTCGCTGCCGGTTTGAGCGATGTGCAACGCGGCGTTCTTGCCCAGGCCGCGGCTGCCGCCGGTGACGATAGCAATGGGGGTGTTGGTAGAGGATGGCATGCTGTGTCCGTTCAGAGTGGTTGAGGATGGGCGCAAGTTTATTGATCGCTCCAATTTAGATAAATACAAAGAATACGATTTGTTTGTTCGCCATAATTGAACAATGAACCCTGTAGACCGCATGCACATCTTCACCCGGGTGGCGGAGCTGGCCAGCTTTACCCAGGCCGCTGACGCCCTGGGCCTGCCCAAAGCCAGCGTCTCCACGGCAGTGCAACAGCTGGAGAACCAACTGGGCACACGCCTGCTGCACCGCACCACGCGCCGGGTGCAGCTGACCCAAGATGGGCAAACCTTTTACGAGCGCAGCAAAGACCTGCTGGCCGATATGGAAGACCTGCAGACCATGTTCCAACAGCCTGGCGTGCAGGCTTTGCGCGGGCGCGTGCGGGTGGACATGGCCACGGGCATGGCGCGTGACATCGTCATCCCCCGCCTGCCCGAGCTGCTGCAGGTCCACCCCCTGCTGGAGGTGGAGCTGAGCAGTACGGAGCGCCGGGTGGATCTGGTGCGCGAAGGTTTTGACTGCGTGCTGCGTGGCGGCCCTGTGCTGGACCCTAGCCTGGTCGTCCGGCCATTGGGCGCCATGCGCATGCGCAACTGCGCCAGCCCAGCCTATCTGCAGCGCTACGGACACCCGCAATCTCTGGAAGACCTGGCCGGACACCAACTGGTGCATTACGCCAGCACACTGGGTGCCAAGCCCATGGGCTTTGAATACGCCATCGGCACGCAAGACCACTATCTGCCCATGGCCGGCGCCGTGACCGTCAACAACGGAGAAGCCTATACCTCTGCCTGCCTTGCGGGACTGGGGCTGATCCAGGTGCCGGACACGGGACTCAAGAAGCTGCTAAGTCAGGGCTTGCTGGTCGAGGTGCTGCCCGACTTTGTGCCCCGGCCGATGCCACTCACCTTGCTCTACGCCCACAGGCGCAACCTGTCCAAGCGGGTACGCACCGTGATGGACTGGCTGGCGCAGGTCATCACGCCGCACATCCAGCCACCACGGTCTGAGCTCACATGAAGTGGTAGCGCAGGCCCAGGTTGAACTGGTTCAGGCCGGTGCGACCGGTGTTGGTGTCGTCCCCCACATGGGTGTAGTGCACCAGTTCCCCCGTGACGTCCACGTTCGGCGTGATGGCATAGGCTGCGCCAGCACCTAGGGCCAGCGAGGTGTGCGTGCTGCTGCCCGAATAGTTGGTGGAGCCGCTGGTGGATGACAGGTCCAGGTTGGTCTTCCAGCGCTCAACCCCAAGGCGGCCATAGAGCGACCATTTGTTGTCAATAGGCGCAATGCCCAGTACGTGCAGGCCCAGGCCGTGGGCCTTCCAGGAGCCCGCCGCGCTATCGGCCGAAGGGGACGAAACGCCAGACTGCACGTCCATCTTGCCCACCCGGTCATAGCTGGCTTCCACGGCCACGTTCGGACTGACGCGGTAGCCCAGGCGGAAATTCGGGTTGGTGCTGCTGCCATCGGCAGAGCTGCTGCTGGTCACGCCCTGGTTGGCCAGCGCCGAATCGATCTTTCCGCCCAGGCCCGATGCACGGCTCATGGATAAGCCACCGCCCACATACACATCGCCCGACGGGTCGGCCGCGTAGGCCAGGGGCACGGCTAAGACCAGACCCAACGGCGCCAAAGTGGCAAATACAGCGTTCAATTTCATACCTATTCCTTGGTGATGGAGCCGCCACGCCCATTGCGCTACAAGGGCTCCGCATGCCCGCTTGCACAGGCAGCGGGGAGATGCTGAAAAACGAATTGCGTACCGGGCACAAGACCGGCAGCACCTGCACAACGCCATTGAAGCGACCCAAACTGTCTGCCCGGTACAGGCGCGGTAAAGCCGATGTAATAGAAATAAGCGCGGGTAACGCACTAGGCCCGGCTTATGTGACGTTTACCACCTATACGCCTTATGCTGGCACCAGAGAGGTAGCCTATCGGGTCCGTGAACCCCCATCAAGGAGACGGCATGCGTGAAAAGTCGAAAAAGAGAATTTTGGTCACCGGTGGCGCAGGCTTTCTAGGCAGCCATTTGTGTGACCGCCTGGTAGCGCGCGGCGACGATGTGCTGTGTGTGGACAACTTCTACACCGGTAGCAGGAGCAATGTGGCCCATCTGCTGAACAAGAGCAACTTCGGGCTGATGCGCCACGACGTGACCTTTCCGCTGTATGTGGAGGTGGACGAGATCTACAACCTGGCCTGCCCTGCCAGTCCGGTGCACTACCAGCACGATCCGGTGCAGACCACCAAGACCAGTGTGCATGGCGCCATCAATATGCTGGGGCTGGCCAAGCGCTGCAAAGCCAAGATTCTGCAGGCATCCACCTCCGAGGTGTATGGCGACCCCGAAGTACATCCGCAGCAGGAGTCGTACTGGGGCCGCGTGAACCCTATCGGCATACGCAGTTGCTACGACGAAGGCAAGCGTTGTGCAGAAACCCTGTTCTTCGACTACCACCGCCAACACCAGCTGCGTATCAAGGTGGTACGCATCTTCAATACCTACGGGCCCCGCATGCACCCGGACGATGGCCGCGTGGTCAGCAACTTCATCATGCAAGCCCTGCAGGGCAAGGACATCACGTTGTATGGCGACGGCGGCCAGACGCGCAGCTTCTGCTATGTAGACGACTTGCTGGAAGCCATGATCCGCATGATGGACAGCCCGGACGAATTCACTGGCCCGGTGAACATTGGCAACCCCGGAGAGTTCAGCATGCGGGAACTGGCCGAGCAAGTCATCGCCCTGACAGGCACCCAATCCAAGATCGTCCACCTGCCCATGCCCGCCGACGACCCGCGCCAGCGCAAACCCGACCTGACGCTGGCCCGCCAGATACTGGACTGGTCGCCCACGATCCCGCTGAATGAAGGCCTACAGAAGACTATCTCCTATTTCACACAGCTAAGCTGAAGCCATGGGCGCCTGGAACAGCCAAGGGCATAGGCGTCTAGAACGCCTTAACGGCAGAAGCTTCAGCGCAGCTTGCTCAACAGACCGGCGGTAGAGCTGTCCAGCCCCGCCACGTCGCCCGAAAGCAGCCGAGGCTCGATGTCCTTGGCTAGCACCTTGCCCAGCTCCACGCCCCACTGGTCGAAGCTGTTGATGCCCCACAGCGCGCCGCTGACGAACACGCGGTGCTCTTGCAGCGCAATCAGAGCGCCCAAGCTGGCGGGCGTCAGGTCGTCCAGCAGCAAGAAGGTGCTGGGGCGGTTGCCCGGGAAATTGCGGTGGCCGCCCGCATCTTCCTTGCCCACCATCAAGGCCTGGGCCTGCGCAACCACATTGGCAAGCAAGATGTTGTGGTGGCCCGGTAGGCTGTGGCGCGGCTTCTTCACGGCGACAAATTCCACCGGCACCACGTCGGTACCCTGGTGCAGCATCTGGAAGTAGGCATGCTGGCCATTGGTACCGGGCTCGCCCCATAGCACCGGGCAGGTGTCAAACGGCAGCTTACGGCCCTGCACATCGACCTGCTTGCCGTTGCTCTCCATCTCCAACTGTTGCAGATAGGCCGGCAAACGGCGCAGCGCACTGTGGTACGGCGCGATGCTGCGGCTGGTGAAGCCGTGGAAGTTGCGGTACCACACATCCAGCAAGCCCAAACGGATGGGCAGGTTCTGCTCCATGGGGGCGGTGCGGAAATGCTCGTCCATAGCTTGTGCGCCGGCCAGAAAGTCGCGGAAGTTGCCCGCGCCAATGGCGATGGCAATCGGCAAGCCGATCGCCGACCACATGGAATAGCGGCCACCCACCCAGTCCCAGAAGCCAAAGGTGGTGCTGATGCCGAAGCTGTTGGCCGCCGCCACATTGGTGGTCAGGGCCGCAAAGTGGCGCGCTGTGTCGGTCCCGCCCTGCGCCTCGAACCAGGCCTTGGCCGAACGGGCGTTGGTCATGGTCTCGGTGGTAGTGAAGGTCTTGGACGCGATGAGGAACAGCGTGCTCTCCACCTTCAGGCGCGGCAGCAGCGCGGCCAGCTCGTGGCCATCTACGTTGGACACAAAGTGCATGCGCTTGGTGGGCGTGGCAAACGCGTCCAGCGCCAGCGTGGCCATCAGCGGCCCCAGGTCGGAGCCGCCAATGCCGATGTTGACCACGTCGGTGATCGCCGCGTCGGCCCGCACTTGTTCGGCAAAGCCCAGCATGGCGTCTAGCGTGGCGTGCACCTCGGCTAGATCATTTTTGATAGCAGCTGGCGCAGACTCTCCCTGCGCTAGAGCACTTTTTCTTAATAAAAAGTGCATCACCGCCCGGCCTTCGGTGGTGTTGATTTTTTCGCCCGCAAACATGGCGTCGCGGTACTGCTCCACCCCGCACTGGCGCGCCAGGTTGAACAGCAGGCTCTGTGTCACGGCATCTATGCGGTTCTTCGACAGATCAGCAAACACATAGGGCGCGTCCTGGCTGAACGCCTCGAATCGCTGCGGGTCAGCAGCAAATGCCTGGCGCAGGTCCAGCGCAGCACCAGACTTTTCAAACTGGGCCTGGAGCTGGGTCCAGGCGGGCACGGCGTCACAGCGGGGGCGGTTCAATGCGTCCATGTTCGGGGCTTTCTAGGCTCAGGCGGCTTGCAGCAGTTGGTCGAGCTTGATGGCGTCGGTCACAAAACCGCGAATGCCTTCGGCCAGCTTTTCGGTGGCCATGGCGTCCTGGTTCAGGGCGAAACGGAAAGCCCCTTCGTCCAGCTTCACTTCCTGCAGGTCCATAGCCTGGGCGGCTTGGGCGTCCAGCGCGCGGCTCAGTGGCGCGTCGGCCTGGGCCAGCTGGGCCAGCAAATCGGGGCTGATAGTCAGCAGGTCGCAACCGGCCAGCGCCGTGATCTGGCCGACGTTGCGGAAGCTCGCACCCATGACCTCGGTCTTGATGCCGAAGCGCTTGTAGTAGTTGTAGATATTGCGCACCGAAATCACGCCAGGGTCTTTAGCTTCGGCGTTGTCGGCTTCCACCCAGGCAGCGCCAGCGGTCTTCTTGTACCAGTCGTAAATACGGCCAACAAAGGGCGAGATCAATTGCACCTTGGCCTGGCCGCAGGCCACAGCCTGGGCAAAGCTGAACAGCAGCGTGAGGTTGGTGCGGATGCCGGCTTTTTCCAGCTCGGCAGCGGCCTGGATGCCTTCCCAGGTGGACGCGACCTTGATCAGGATGCGTTCCTTGGCAATGCCCTCAGACGCATACATGTCGATCAGGCGCTTGCCACGGGCCACGGTGGCGGCGGTATCAAAGCTCAGGCGCGCATCCACTTCGGTGGACACGCGTCCCGGCACGATGGACAGGATTTCGCAGCCAAAGCGCACGATAAGGCGGTCAGTGATCTCGTCCAGCGGACGGCCACGGTACTTGGCCACAGCCTCGGCCAGCAGCGGCTGGTAGTCGGCCTTTTGCACGGCCTTGAGGATCAGCGACGGGTTGGTGGTCGCGTCGGTCGGCAGGAATACGCCGAGTTGCTTGAAGTCGCCGGTATCGGCCACCACGGTAGTGAACTGTTTGAGGGAATCGAGTTGGGACATAAGAATGTGTTGCCGTTAAAGGTGAAATGCACGCGTACCGGCCAGGCATGCGCGTCGATTGCCAGTGCCTGCGGGTAACAGGCTCTATTCGCTGAACCAGCGGGCGCCGCAGCCGACGCCAACAGCCGAATGGTACAAACAAAACCGCCCCCAGCGCCCGCCAGGGACATCTTTTAAGTTACCAAACCTTACCCATGAGCTTACCCACGCGGCAGGCAAATCCCGGCCCAGGTGGAGTAACAAGGTTACGAACTCAGCTTAAACCCCAGTTTATCTGCTGCGCAACCGGGAAAATACCAAGCAGCAACACCCAGAAAAGTATTTTTCAGATCCGCATTTGCAGAAACATGAAACTAAGTTACATTGCGGAAATCATTTTGGATGCAACCCCATGAGCTTTGACCTAGTCCTTTTTGGCGGCACCGGCGACCTTGCCTGGCGCAAACTGATGCCTGCCCTGTTCCAGTCCTTCCGCCACGGCACCCTGCCTGAAGGCGGCCGCATTATTGGCGTAGGCCGCGATGACTTGAGCCATGCCAAGTACCGCGAGCTGATCCAGTCCCGCTTCAACAGCGTGGAAGGCGCCAAGCGCCCGAACGCCGAAGAATTCGCACGCTTTGCGGCCCTGCTGGAATTCCAGCGCATGGACTTGTCCAAGCCCGACGACTACGCCACCCTGGCCCAGGTGCTGCAAGACCGCAACGCTGACTCGGTGGTGATGTATGTCGCCACCGCGCCAGCCTTGTTCACCACGGTCTGCGAGCAACTCGCCGCCGCCGGGCTGAACAGCGACAAGACCCGCATCGTGCTGGAAAAGCCGCTGGGCCACGACCTGGCCTCGAACCGCGCCATCAACGAAACCGTGGGCCGCTGCTTCAAGGAAAACCAGGTTTTCCGTATCGACCACTACCTGGGCAAGCCCTCGGTACAGAACCTGTTTGCCATGCGTTTTGGCAATGCCTTGTTCGAACCGCTGTGGAAGCGCGCGCACATCGCCAACATCCAGATCACCATTGCGGAAGACCTGGGCGTGGAAAAGCGCGGTGCCTTCTATGAAAACACCGGCGCCCTGCGCGACATGGTGCAAAACCATGCGCTGCAACTGCTGTGCGCGATTGGCATGGAGCCGCCCATCAACTCTGGCGCCGATGCCATCCGCGATGAAAAGCTCAAGGTGCTGCGCTCGCTCAAGCCCTGGACGCCGGAGACTCTGTCCCAGCATGTGATCCGTGGACAGTACGCCGCAGGCTCGTCGGGCGGCGTATCGGTTCCAGGCTACCGCGAAGAAGTGGGCGTCAGCCCCGACAGCCAGACCGAAACCTTTGTCGCCCTGCGCACCGAGATCGCCAACTGGCGCTGGGCCGGCGTGCCTTTCTACATCCGCACCGGCAAACGCCTGCACGGCCGTGATGCGCATATTGTGGTGAACTTCCAGCCCACGCCGCACCCCATCTTCAACGCTCCAGTGGGCGCAGCCAACCAGCTGGTCATCAATCTACAGCCCAAGGATGGACTGGAGCTGCACCTGTTGGCCCAGGCCCAAGGCAACCGCAGCCGATCTGCCAGCCAGTCGCTGGCGCCGGTGCAGCTGGACCTGGACTTTGACAAACGCTTCGGCTCGGAACGCGTGGGCGCTTACGAACGCCTGCTGCTGGACGTGCTGGACGGCCGCCTGAACCTGTTCGTCCGCAGTGATGAGCAAGAAGAAGCCTGGCGCTGGGTCGAGCCCATCATCGAACACTGGAAGAACGACGCCGCCGGCCCGCGCCCCTACAACGCTGGCACCTGGGGCCCCAGCGCCTCCAGCGCCATGATCGCGCGCGACGGCTTCTGCTGGAGCGAAGAATCGTGATTCCCCCCCAGGCTTCGCGCACTGCCCCGGAATCGGCCCAAAGGGCCGAGGACGCAAGTCGCTTTCGCCAACCCCCTACAGGGGGCGATACCAGTGGCCCGGCAAAGCCGGTTCCACGGTATCCCACCTAAGGTCCGCCCCGACCGCCAACCTATGCTAGACAGAATCCGAGCCTCGTTGTCATCCCTTGCCCCCGCCGAGCAGCGCGTGGGCAAGCTGGTGCTGACCGACCCACGTGCATTCGCCAACCTGCCGGTGAGCGAACTGTCCGACCGGGCACACGTCAGCAAGCCCACCGTGGTGCGCTTCTGCCGCAGCATGGGCTACGACGGGCTTAGCGACTTCAAGCTGAAGCTGGCCGGCAGCGTGAGCGAGGGCGTGCCCTTTATCCACCGCAGCGTGGATACCGACGACAAGACCAGCGACGTGATGGTCAAGGTGATCGACAACACCGTCGCTGCCTTTCTGAAGTACCGCAACGAAGCCAGCACCAGCGCACTGGAAAAGGCGGCCGAGATCCTGGCTGCCACCTACCAGACCGGCAGACGCATTGAGTTCTACGGCGCGGGCAACTCTGGCATCGTGGCGCAGGACGCGCAGCACAAGTTCTTCCGCCTGGGCGTGAACGCTATCGCGTACAGCGACGGCCATATGCAGGTGATGAGCGCCTCCATGCTGGGCACGGGCGACTGCGTGGTGATCATCTCCAACTCGGGCCGCACCCGCGACCTGATGGATGCCTGCGACATCGCGCGCAAGAACGGCGCCACCACCATCGTCATCACCACCAGCGGATCGCCACTGGCGTCGGCCGGCCATGTGCATCTGGCCGCCAACCACCCCGAGGGCTTCGAACGCTACAGCCCCATGGTGTCGCGCCTGCTGCACCTGATGATCGTCGACATCCTGGCCACCTGCGTGGCGCTGCGCATAGGCAGCGAACACCTGCAGCCCAAGCTGCAGGAGATCAAGAACAATCTGCGCAACAAACGCTATACCTAGCGCTCAGCAAGCGCTCAACAAGCGCTTTCATGCATTTATAAGAAATCGGGCTCTAGCGCATAATCTACCTGCGCAGGCAGCTACTGATTCAATAGCAAACCTGGCTGACCATGCTGCACTGGCAGGCAGCCCAGACCCTCCAGCGTCGCCTCCACCGCCACATCCAGCGCGGTATGCGGTTCGCGCCCCAGCACCGCTACCAGCACGGCGTTGTCCAGGCGCAGCGGCTGCTACCACAGGTAACGCATCTCTTGCAGCTCGCGCAGCGTTTCCACGAAGGGGTCAGCCAGCCGCATCAGCCACCAAGGAAATGCGGCGATGCTCGGCGTCTTGCCGCTGCGCCGGGCCACCACACAACAGATCGCCTGGGCCATCTGGCTACCGCCGACATCCCAGTGGCCGCCGAAATGGAATGTGGCAAACGCGTCCAAGGGGTCTGGCCGTGCCAGCAAGGCGACCATGGTGCGGGCCACGTCCGGTAGATAGGCCCATTGGTGGCCCACACCGACGCGCCCTGGGTTGCTGACGCTACGCGCCACCCGCTCCGGCTTGACCAGCACCCCCGCGCCCTGCTGGCCTTGCATAGCGATGCCGAAGCCATGGCCAACACAGCCCCCCCCACCCTGCAGCACCCTGCTACCAGCCAGGGCGCCGGGGTACTGGGAACGGTTCGGACCACGGCCAGCGAGATCATTGGTGTGGAGGTGCTGCCGCCCATCCTGACCCGCTTGCGCGCGCAGTACCCCGGACTCAAGATTGAGCTGCTGCGCCCCGAGCCAGACGTCGCCGAGCGCCTGCTGCGGCCCCAGCAGGAGCTGCTGGTCGCCCGCCGCATGGGAGCAGTCGGGCTAGGCCTGCACGCGCACCAAAGCTACATGCAGCAGCACGGCACTCCGCACAGCCTGGCCGACCTGGCGCAGCACGCGCTGATCGGCTTCGACACCGAAACCCCGTTCATACGCCGCGTCGGCAAGTCCTTACAGGGCGTGTTCAACCGCGACAACGTTGACGCGCTGGTGGAGGGGTTGCAGCAGCACATCGCGTAGAGTGGAGCTTCCCCTTTTGAATGGAGCATCCATGAACCAAGAGCTGTTTGACCAAGGCCTGAAAACCCGCCGCGAGGTGCTGGGTGCCGAGTACGTGGATGCCGCGATCCAGAACGCCGACGACTTCAACCGCGACATGCAAGAGTTGGTCACCCAGTACGCCTGGGGCGACATCTGGAACCGCCCGGGTCTGGACCGCAAGACGCGCAGCCTGCTGAACCTGGCCATGCTGACCGCACTGAACCGCCCGCACGAACTCAAGCTGCACCTGCGCGGCGCGCTGACCAATGGCGTCAGCAAGGACGAGATCAAGGAGGTTTTTCTGCAAACCGCCGTCTACTGCGGCGCGCCCGCCGCCATCGACAGCTTCCGCAGCGCCAAGGAGGTGTTCAAGGAACTGGGCGTTTAAGGCGCCACTGCCTTATCCACAAAATAAGCTTCCAGCGCATGTATTACCTGCGCGAGCAGCTACTCTTTTAATAGCTTATCCGGCATGTACGACTACCAGCCAGGCGGTGGCCTCGCCCTTGCCCAGGTTGCGGATGGCATGCGGCCGGTCTACCGCATAGCGGGCGGTTTCGCCAGGTTTCAGGCGCTGGCGCTCGTCGCCCGACACCACCTCCACTGCTCCCGTCAGCACGGTGAGATGCTCGCGCGTACCCGCCTCGTGCGCCTGCGACTCCAGCGCGCCTCCCGCTTGTAAAGACAGCGCATACCACTCAAACTGGCCTGCCAACTCGATAGGACCCAGGATGCGCAGCTCGCATGCCCCATCCGGATTGCGCAGCGATGGCGTGGCATGCGCCGGCACCACGGTGATGGCCGGCTCGGCCGGGGGCGGCGCGGTGCCCAGCAAATCACCCAGAGGCACGCCCAGCGCATTCGCCAGTCGCCAGACCACAGCCACCGTGGGGTTGGCCTGGGCACGCTCGATTTGCGACAGCATGGATTTAGACACCCCGGCCTTGCGCGACAAGGCATCCAGCGACAAGGCCTGCGCCTGGCGCAGCGCAGCCAAGGTTTCCCCCACGCGGGGCGGCTCTGCGTTGGCCGCAACGGCCGGCGCAGGGGTGGTTTTAGGGGAGCGTTGCGCCATGGTCAGTCTCTTCGCTAATCCAATATATTGATTTTTTGTTCGATATACAGCACAATTTCAATTTACTGCACACACCATTGTGCCCGACCCATACCCTACCCACCCGGAAGGATCGCCATGAGCACCACCACTGCCCCGTTTTACGCCCATCTCCAGCAAGAGCTGGACGGCATCCGCGCTGCCGGCCTGTACAAGTCCGAGCGGGTTATCGCCAGCGCCCAGGGCGCGCGGGTGAAGACGCAGGCAGCCGATGGCTCCACGCGCGAGGTGCTCAACCTGTGTGCCAACAACTACCTGGGCCTGTCAAGCAACCCGGCGGTGGTGGCTGCAGCGGCAGAGGCACTGCAAAACCGGGGCTACGGCCTGAGCTCGGTACGCTTCATCTGCGGCACACAAGACTTGCACAAGACGCTGGAAGCCCGGCTTTCAAAGTTCCTGGGTACCGAAGACACCATCCTGTACGCGGCGGCCTTCGATGCCAACGGCGGCCTGTTCGAACCCCTGCTGGGCGAGCAGGACGCCATCATCAGCGACACACTGAACCACGCATCCATCATCGACGGCATCCGCCTGTGCAAGGCCAAGCGCTACCGCTATGCGCACAACAATATGGCCGACCTTAAGCTGCAGCTACAGCAAGCCCGCGCCGACGGCGCACGCCATGTGCTGGTGTTCACCGACGGCGTGTTCTCCATGGACGGCACCATTGCCCAGCTGGATGTGATGCGCCAGTTGTGCGACCAGCACGGCGCACTGCTGGGCATTGACGAATGCCACGCCAGCGGCTTCATCGGCGCGACGGGACGCGGCACGCATGAGTACCGAGGCGTGTTCGGTAAAGTGGACATCATCACCGGCACCTTGGGCAAGGCACTGGGCGGCGCGTCTGGTGGCTTTACCAGCGCGCGGCGCGAAGTCATCGAGCTGCTGCGCCAACGTTCGCGGCCCTATCTGTTCTCCAACACCGTGGCGCCCAGCATCGTGGGCGCATCGATTGCGGTGCTGTCTTTACTCGAGGCGTCCACCGAATTGCGCGATGTCCTGGCCGACAATACCGCCTACTTCCGCAACGCAATCGCCCTGGCCGGGTTCGACATCAAGCCGGGCGAGCACCCCATCGTGCCCATCATGGTCTATGACGCAGTGGTGGCGCAAAAGCTGGCAGCGCGCCTGCTGGAGCTGGGTGTGTACGTGGTGGGCTTCTTCTTCCCGGTGGTCCCCAAAGGACAGGCACGCATCCGCGTGCAGCTCAGCGCGGCCCATACCCGGGCCGACCTGGAGCGGGCAGTAGAGGCCTTCTGCCACGCGGGCAAGGAACTTGGATTGATCCCTTGAGAGAGATTTGCATGGATACCCGGATACTCATCATCGGTGCCAACGGACAAATAGGCACCGAACTCGCCCAAGCCCTGGTGCAGCGCCACGGAAAAGAAGCCGTGGTGACCAGCGACCTGGCGCCGCTGGGCCGCCTGCCCAGCGTGCACCACGAAACGCTGGACGCCACCGAAAACAGCGCCCTTACCGAGGTGGTGGAGCGCAACCACATCACCCAGATCTACCTGCTGGCCGCCGCCCTGTCGGCACGTGGCGAACAGCACCCGCAATGGGCCTGGGACCTGAACATGAAAAGCTTGCTGAACGTGCTGGAACTGGCCCGCACCCACAAGCTGCACAAGGTGTTCTGGCCCAGCTCCATCGCCGCCTTTGGCCCCAGCACGCCGCGCGACCAAACCCCGCAGCACACGGTGATGGACCCGAGCACGGTGTACGGAATCTCGAAGCTGGCCGGTGAAGGCTGGTGTAACTGGTACCACCGCAACCACGGCGTGGACGTACGCAGCCTGCGCTACCCGGGCTTGATCAGCTGGAAGACCGCACCCGGCGGCGGCACGACCGACTACGCGGTAGAAATCTTCCACGCCGCTTTAAAGCACGGCCGCTACACCAGCTTCCTGGCCGCCGATACCGCCCTGCCCATGATGTACATGCCCGACGCCATCCGTGCCACGCTGGAACTGATGGAAGCACCGGCAGAAAAAATACGCGAACGCGGCTCCTACAACCTGGCCGGCACCAGCTTCACCCCGGTGCACATCGCCGAGGCGATTGCCCGCTACGTACCCGGCTTCAGCCTGGAATGCGTACCCGACTTCCGCCAGGCCATAGCCGACAGCTGGCCCCGCTCGATCGACGACCATGCAGCCCGCAATGACTGGGGCTGGAAGGCGGAATACGATCTGGACGCAATGGTGCGGGACATGCTGAAGAACCTGCGGCCACTGGCTGAACGCCGCTAACTTAACCCTGCAGCCTCAAGGCAAGCGCAGCGAAGCCCCTTCCAGAGAACCCGCGGAACCGGCTTCGCCGGGCCGATGGGTTCGCCCCCTGCAAGGGGGTTGGCGAAAGACGCGAAGCGCTGCAGCCTGGGGGTGTACTTATTCCCTGCCGTAGTCGTCTTGTAATCTAACGATGTCGTCTTCGCCCAGGTAGCTGCCGTACTGCACTTCCATGATCTCTACCGGGCCTGTGGTCTTGTTCGCCAGGCGGTGCACTTCGCCGATGGCGATGTCAACGTGTTGTCCGGGCTGCAATTCGACCACCTTGTCGCCCACCGTGACGATGGCGGTACCGACCACCACCACCCAATGCTCGGCGCGCTGGTGGTGCTTTTGCAAACTCAGCTGCTGGCCAGGATGAACGCCAATGCGCTTGACCTTGTGGCCGGGTGCTTCGTGCATGTTTTCATACCAACCCCAGGGGCGTTCGGTACGTTCGATGGAAACGGTACGGGTAGATGTTTGCATTGCGCGCAGGTTCCTTAAACAAAAGTGCTGGTTTGTCGACCTATGATAACCCGTGGAGTCACCACAAAAGACACTGCGCACC
Source organism: Burkholderiales bacterium (assembly GCA_026400275.1). Taxonomy (GTDB): domain Bacteria; phylum Pseudomonadota; class Gammaproteobacteria; order Burkholderiales; family Burkholderiaceae_C; genus Rhodoferax_B. Next base: position 13,729 of record JAPLPK010000140.1, on the reverse strand, counting down.
TATACAAAAAATAAGGCCCAAGCGCTTTCTAAATATACGCAGCAAGCTATTATTTATATAGCTAATCAAGAGTACACCGAAACAAGTGAGTTACAGCTTGCAGGCCCTACACAGCCAGCGGCGCAAGCGACGCAATCGACCCACGTTTCCCGACAAACAAACAATCCCCCGCTAGAAGTAACAGTTGTTTGTTCTTGTTGGAATACCCGGAATTCCTTGGCATACCCCTGGTGCTTATGTGTTTATCCGGACTACCATGAACCGCGACATAGATTTTTTATGCCGTGTGGGCCGGCTACCTATGTGACCCATTCCTTTGTTCACTACAACTATTACCCGAAGGAGAGTCAGCATGGCTATCGCATTCCACCGCCTCGCCGCAAACATCGTTCTCGCACTCGCTGCAGGCACCGCTATGGTGGCGCCAAGCATGGCCGCCACCGACAAACCGACCATGGCCGCCGCAACTGCCGACAAGGAACTCAATACGACTGTCATGGATGCATTGAAAACTTCGCTGGGCGACGATGCGGCCAAACTCACTGTGTCGTCCAAAAAGGGGGTTGTGACCCTTCGTGGTTGGATCAACAACTCAGACCTATCCACACAAGCACGCGAAGTCGCAGCCAAGGTGCCTGGCGCCAAGAAGGTCTACAGCCGGGTGCGCATCTGGTCTACAGACCATAAGTAAAACCAGCTTGCCTTGAAAAAGCGGCTAAAGCCTCAAGCTCCAGCCGCTTTTTTACTCCACGGGGTCAATACAAAGTCTCGACCTCACTGGCCAGCAAGTAGCCAGCGCCCCGCTCGGTAACGATCAACTGTGGGTTGGCGGCGTCCAGCTCGACCTTGATGCGCAGGCGGCGGATTTGCACATCGATGGTCCGGTCGTAGACCTCTGCCTCATGCAGACGTGACATCGACAAGAGTTGGTCACGCGACAGCACCCGCTGCGGCGCCCGGCACAGTGCGGACAACAGGCTGAACTCGCCATTCGACAGCTCCACCGACTCGCCACCCGGCGACACCAGGCGGCGTGTACGCAGGTTCAACTCCCAGCCCGCAAAGCGGAACGCACGGCGGCTGTTGTCTCGCTCCGGCAGAGTGGCTTGTACCTGGTAGCGGCGCAGCACCGCACGCACTCGCGCCAGCAGCTCGCGCGGGCTGAAGGGCTTGGTCACGTAGTCATCCGCCCCCAGTTCCAGCCCCATCACGCGGTCGGCCTCCTCGGCGCGGCCGGTCAGCAGGATGATGGGGATGGTGGCGCGTTCGCGCAGAGTACGGGCCAGTTGCATGCCGTCCTCGCCAGGCAGCTTCAGATCCAACAGCACCAGGTCAATAGCCTCGCGGTCCACCATCTCGAACAGCTCCCGGCCCGAGGCCCCGGCACTGACGCGCAAATCGTTATCCCCCAGGTATTCCACCACCAGTTCACGGATGTTGGGATCGTCGTCGATCACTAGAATGTGTGGGGCAGTCGAGGTTTGCATAAATCAAAAGATGGAAATCTTTACAGAGTATGCGGGATTATGGCCAGCACCGCCCACAGGAGTTTCCATCAGATGCAAGAGACCGAAAACACCCGCAAAGCCATAGCACCACGTATTTGGGCCTGGGCACTAGGCCTGGGCTTGCCGATACTCCTGGTGGCGGGTGTTGCACTGTGGCATTTGCGCAGCGAAACCATAGACAGCCAGACGCGGGAGCTGAACACCTTGTCGCTAGCCCTGAGCGACGAGATGCACCGCACGCTGCAAGGCATCCAAAGTGGCATGCATGCCATGCAGGACGAGTTGCGCTACAACCGCGTGCCGCTCACCGGCCCCGATGCCGAAGAGGCCTTACGCACCCGAACGGAGCTGATGACCATGGTGCGCTCGCTCTGGCTGGTCAGCCATGATGGACGGATACTGGCGGCGTCCACCGACATGCCGCTACCGGAGCAGCCCGATTTCTCGCCGCCCTTGAACAAACTGGATACCGAGACGACCGCCATAGGCCGGTCCCACCCCGAACAGAACCGCAGCACCACAGCAGTCACGTTGGCCGCGCAATTCACCACCCCCCAGCACCACGGCTGGATTTATGCAGCCCTGCCATCGAACGCCCTGCTGGGGGCCTTCACTGTGGCATCCCAGGCGCCAGACGCACACATGTCCGTGTTCCGCCAGGATGGCGTGCTGCTGGCTGCATCCTACGTACGGCAAACCTCGTTGAGTGAGCAAGAAATTGCCCAGCGCCTGGCCAGCCACCAACGCACGGCCATCCACGAATTTCCGGACGGGCGCAAGTATTTGGTGGCCTTGCGGCGCCTGCCCAACTATGGGCTGGACGTGGTCATTACCCGGGACCTGGATGTCATATTGGCCCCCTGGCGCGACACCGTGAAAATCACCCTGGCCGGCATTGTGCTGCTGCTCGCCATCATGGGTATCGCGGTGTTCCTGGTAGAGCGCGCCGACCAGCGCCGCATTGCCGCCCAACAGGCTTTGCAGGCCCAGGTGTCGCGCGCCAGCAAGCTGGAGTCGCTGGGCGTGATGGCCGGCAGCGTGGCGCACGATTTCAACAATGCGCTGGCGGCCATCGTCGGCTTTGGCGAAATGGCGCAGGACGCAGCCGCGCCCGGCAGCGCCCAGGCCCGGCATCTCGACAAGGTGTTGCAAGCCGCTCTGCGCGGCAAATCCCTGGTGGAGCGCATCCTGTCATTTGGCCGTGGTGGCGGCTGCACGTCGACCGTGTTCGAACTCGAACCCATCATTGAAGAAGTGCTGACCCTGCTGGCCGCAACCCTGCGCCCTGGCGTGGTGCTGCAGCGCGGCCTTGAGGCGCATGGCGCCCTGCTGCGCGGCGACCCGACCCAGGCCTTCGAGGCCGTAATGAATCTGTGCACCAATGCCATCCAGGCCATGCCCCAAGGCGGCATGGTCAGTGTGCAGCTGGTGCGCAAGACCGTCACCATGCCCCAGGTGCTGTCACACACCCAACTACCCGCTGGCAACTACCTGGCGTTGACGGTATCCGACCAGGGGAAGGGCATCAGCCCCGAGGTGATGGAACGCCTGTTTGAGCCTTTCTTCACCACCCGCAGCGCAGACTCTGGCACCGGCCTGGGGCTGGCTGTGGTGCACGGCGTAGTGGCGGAATTTAACGGTGCGATCGACGTCAAAAGCAAACCCCTGCAAGGGGCCCGTTTCACGCTGTACTTTCCGGAGTGCACCGATGTGCTGGCCAGCGCCGCCCCCTTGCTGCCGTCAGCCCCCTGCGGTGCGGGGCAGACGCTGCTGGTGGTGGACGACGAGCCCGGCCTGGTCGCCATGGCCGAAGAGATACTCGGTAACCTGGGCTACCGCACGGTAGGCTTTACCGACCCGATGGCCGCGTTGCAAGCTCTGCGCGACGAGCCAGAGCGTTTCTCGGCCCTGATGACAGACGAAGTCATGCCCGCACTGACCGGTATCCAGCTCACAGAAGCTGTGCGCCAGTTCGCACCCCAGCTTCCCATCCTGATGGTTAGCGGCTACGGCGGCGCACTGCTGGCCCAAAGAGCTACCGAAGCGGGCGTATCCAGGCTGCTGACCAAGCCGCTGCAACGCGCCGACCTGGCCCGTGCCTTGTCGGAGTTGGTGCGCTAAGAAGGTGTTCTAAGGAAAAAGGGCTTGTCGATCAGCCTGCTTGGCTGATCGACAAGCCCTTTTGAAAAGCATTCAGTTGGCTCAGTTGGAATTGAAATTGATGTCGCGCTGGTCTACCGAAGCGACCTTACCGTCAGCACTGAAGTCCACCTCAAACAAGGTCGCATTAGAGCCCTGTACCCGGTACTCCCATGTAGGGCCCGGCTCATTGCCATAACGCATTACGCGTTCGGGCTGGCCCAGGGCTTGCTGCACTGAAGCGGCGTCCATGCCGACCTTGATCTGGGCTTCGTCCTGCTGGCCCACCGTGAAACCCGTGGCGGCCTGGGCAGCGGCCACGCCGAGCAGCAAACCTGCGGCCAGAAGTGTGCGGGATGTCCGGGAGTTAAATGTGCTTTGCATGATGGTCTACCTCTTGTACGTATGGAAAGCTATGCGGGTCTCACGCCATTCCAGCCCTGGAACAACATGCCTGCAACACCATGGTGCAGGTAGGCTTTCGCGCACGCATGACAGCGCATCCACCCTCCCGTGACAGATGCAATCGCTTCTGTAAGTAGGTGTTAGCCCTGGGTTAAGCCCAGATAAATACCAGATGAAGGAAAGTGAAGATTACATCTGTCATAGAGCCAGCGGGTCACGTCATCAAGTTGCAGAAGGCTGGCGAGAAGATCAAAGCACTGCAGAAGCACCCCAAGCTGCGACTGCCGCCAAGGAACCACCATGACCACCCGACTCCATCGCCGAATTGCAGTGCTCGCCCTCGTTGCGGGTCCGCTGCTCCTTATGACCAGCCTGCCTGCGGCCGCAGGCGCAACCGACGCTGCACTGAGCGCAGCTGTCGAATCGGCCTTGTCCGCCAGCATGGGCAATGAAGCCAAGGACCTCAGTGCAACGGTGCACAACAGCGATGTCACGCTGCACGGTTGGACCCAGCGCCCGCACCAGGAAGCCAAGGCCCGTGCCGTCGCCAGTCAGGTCGCGGGTGTAGGCAATGTGTACAGCCGTATCCGCGTTTTCTCGTCGCGCGACTAGCAACGCCCGCATCCCACGGTCTACCTGAAAGCACAGCGTACATGCAGAACACCGAGCGCCCCCGGGACACCAGCCCTGACACCGATGCCCAATTGATCGTCTGTAACTCGACAGAAGACAAGTACCACCATGCCTTGCAACGCCTGCGCGAGTGGTGCCGCCTGCCGGGCACGGGCCAGGCGCAAACCAAGCCAACGCTGCGGCTGCATGTGGACGACCTGCAAGGCAAGCGTGTCGCCACGGTGGCCGATGCAGGTCCGCAGTTGGTGCTGGACCTGCCCGCCGGGACCTACCAGGTTACGGCCATCATGGGTGAAGTCTGCCGCGGCTACACGCTGACGCTGCAGCCAGGCGACGCATTCAACCTACAACTGTGCCGCGCGCTGCGAGGCTGAATATCTACCGCCCCAGGCATTGCAATGCACAGCTTGCAGGCTCATGTTGCAGCGCAAAATTATGGTTAATTCGTAACAATTGGTTAAGCGACCTTTACGCACTCAACCCACCGGTTCATCATGCGGACATACCGCCCGATTACGATTTTCCATGTGATGCAGCCACCTGAAATTGCTGCATGTGCACTACGCTAAAAGCGCGGCCCGCACCGGGGAAACAGTGACCAATATGGGGACAAACACCATGCATCCACAGACATCCGCTACAGAGCCAGCCACTCTGACCACCACGGCCCAGGTTGCCGCTTCCGACGCTGCCATCGCCGAGCTCGTGGGCCAGGTATTCGAGGCCGCACCCGCGCCTGAGAAACGCCGCCTGCTGGCCCACCTGATACGCCCGCTGGGCTTGCTATCACTGGTGGCAGTGGCCAATGGCATCTTCGCCAAGCTGCGCTTTCGCGATGGCTGGCAAGACATACAGCCACGGCTGGAAGACGTGCAAAAAGTACATACCAGCGACGTAGTTGCGCTGGTCGACCACGTGCAGCAAGTCAGCGTGGAGGTGGTGGACAATCTGGCGCATCTGCTGAAAGCCTCGCCTGTCGTGACTGGCTCTGCGGCCGCCGCTGTGCTGGTCACCATCTTGCTGCAAAGGGCCAATGCCCGGCGCAGCAGAACACCGCAAGCCGACATCGACGATCTCTACGCAGCCTGAGCCTGGCAGCCCAAAACCTCCAAAGAAAATGAGCCTCTAGCGCAGGTTCTACCTGCACAGGCAGCTATCTAATCCCTAGCGAAAAGCGGGCGGCAAATCAGGCCACTGGCATGTACTGCTCGGCCAGGCTGGCGTACAAGGCGCCACCCAGTGGCAGGATCGCATCGTTGAAGTCATACCGGTTGTTGTGCAGTGCGCAGCTGCCCGGGCCATTCTCACTGCCCTGCCCTATACGCATGTAAGCGCCGGGCTTGACCTGCAGCATGAAGGAAAAGTCTTCCGAACCCATGCTCGGGTCCAGGTCACGCACCACCTGGGCGGCCCCCACCAGATCCTCAGCCACCCGCATCGCAAACAAGGCTTCTGAGCGCGAGTTGATGGTGGGCGGGTACATGCGTTCATAGTGCACCGAGGCCGTGGCACCAAAGCCCAAAGCCACCGCACTGCACAGTTCGGTGATGCGCCGCTCGATCAAGTCCTGCACCGCTGGGTTGAAAGTGCGCACCGTGCCCACCAGCGTGGCTTTACCTGGGGTCACGCTCATGGCATTCAGGTCGCCCGCCTGTACCGCGCAGATGCTGACCACCCCGCTGTCAATAGCGCGGATGTTGCGCGACACCACACTCTGCAGCGCTGTGATGGTGTGCGCCGCCACCAGCACCGGATCGATGTTTTGGTAGGGGTGCGCTCCATGGCCGCCACGGCCCGTGATCTCTATGGTGACGCGGTCAGAGGCCGCCATCATTGGGCCCGGATTCAAACCAATACTGCCGGGGCGCAGTTGCGGCCAGTTGTGCATGCCAAACACCGCTTGCACCGGAAAACGGTCAAACAAGCCGTCCTGGATCATGGCTCTAGCACCCGCATAGCCCTCTTCTCCGGGCTGAAAAATCAAAGCCACGGTGCCATCGAAATTACGGGTCTCGGCCAGGTAGCGCGCGGCGCCAACCAGCATGGCGGTGTGGCCATCATGGCCGCAGCCGTGCATCAACCCGTTCTTGGACGACTTCCAGGCGATGTCACTCATCTCGGTCATGGGCAAGGCATCCATATCGGCGCGCAGTCCGACCATCTTGCCGCTGCCAGACTTGCCGGTGCGGCCATGGATGACGCCGACCACGCCGGTTTTGCCAATGCCGGTATGCACCTCGTCCACACCACACAACTCCAGCGCCTGCGTCACCCGCGCAGCGGTGTAAACCTCTTCAAAGCCCAGCTCGGGATGGGCGTGCAAGTCGCGGCGCAAGGCCGTGAGCTCGGGGTGAAACTGCGCGATATGCGCAAAAGCGCGGCCATTGGCCTGGAGCAAAGGAGTAGACATGGGCAGCCTGAAACGAAGAGATCGCAAACACGTTCCAGGAACTGTACAAGCTTTGCCACAACCCTTTGGGCTGCAACGTCAAAAGCCGCGCAAATCGTCCACCGGCTGCAGCAGTGGGCCGTGCCGTATCAAACCCAATGTTTGACCAACCACGTCCACATCGTTGTCAAAGCCGCCATGGCTGGCCAGCACTTGCTGCAAAGGCGTCTTGCCATCGGCCTGCAGGGCCGTAGTGACCTTGTCGCGGTCCAGTATCTGCAGGCGCCCATCCCGCTGCAGGCCCGCCTGGGCCACCGCGCGCCGCCAGTCCTTGAGTGCATCGCCGGTGCTGGAGCTGCCGTCCCAGCCGGTGTAGTCCTCTTTGTAGACGTTGTCCATGCCCAGGATGGGCGTGCGCAGATCCACCTCCAGCGCGTTAGACACAAAGTACAGCAAGGACTTGCGGTAGATGGACGCCACGTTGTCGTTGCGCTCCACCCGGTCGGACAGCACGCTCAGGTGTAGCCGCGCCATCACAGCAGGGTCCATGGCGTAGTGCTTGTTGGCAAACGCGACAGTGCACGCCGGCGCGTACAAGTGGATCGAGCTGATGGCCGGCACCGGCACGCCCCGGCTTGCCAGCGCGGTCAGCATATGGCCCAGGATGATGGAGCCGGCCGAGTGCCCCATAAGGTGGATCTCCAGCTTGTCACCCCAGGTGGCCATCAACTTTTGCAGCGCCTTGATCAGCAACTCGCCACCGCGCCCGGCGCCAAAGGCCAGCTCGGCGTTTTCCTTCATCTCGCTCCAGATGGGGCGGGCCAGTGGGCGGCCTATGGTCTTCTCTATCGCCAGATCGGTCTTGTCAGTGATCCACTCGGCCAGGCCACCAGCCAAGGTGGGCTGCTTATGAAAGGCATCGCTGATGATGTCGCCAATCGACTCGCGCAGCCCCGTCTTCCACACCAAAAACAGCGGATAGCAGCCGTTGCCCATGAAGTGCCGCCCCATGGCGCGGGCGCGTTGGATGGCGTCGTCCTCGCTGTTCAGTCCTCCGTGGGCGTAAATCACCAAGCGCTTGACCTCACCACTGGCCGGGCCGCGAAACCATTGGTCAGGCAGGTCACACACCTGGTGGCCCAGGGTTCGACTGAGCTCGTCTTCGGTCAGGTAGCGCTTGACGCGGCCGTCGTTGCCCAGCACTACGCTGTGCTGGTAGGCCTGGTCTTCGCTCCACCACTGGCTGGTATTGGTATCGCCCACTGCGGCGTTGGCCTGCGATGCCACCACGCTGACGCGCCCCACCACCACGCCCGGCACCCCCATGGCGACCACCCAGGCATCCATGCCATTGGCCAGCCAGTCGGCATAGCCGATCACCCCGAAGCCGCCCACGCCCCAGCCCTCGCCCCAGGAGTTCTGCACCACAAAACCCTGGTTGTTAAAGCCGACCAGTGCGAACGCATGGCCGTTGTCTTCAGACGGACGGCCATTGAACGGAATCAGCGGAATATCGGCATGCCCTTTGGGGTTCTTTTTGCGGGCCGGCAGGCTGTGCCAGCCTTCGTGGGTGAAGGCCGATACATACACCGCGCCCACCGCCTGGATCGCCGCCTGCAAGTCGGTGATGGACTTGAGGTCGATGCGGTAGTAGACGCCCAGCGTGGTCTGCACCGCCTTCTTGGCATAGCCATAGCGCGGCTGCTGCTGCGTATAGGGCCAGTCATCGGCCATGCAAACGCCATGGTTGAACCAGCCTTTGAGCGCGCCGCGGCAGCTGGAGCCGCTATAGTTTTCGCCAGCGTATTCGTCATAACGCCGTGCAAAGTTGTACAGCATGCGCGGGCTGACCGACGCCATCTGGGCCGGGCTGTTGGCCTTGCGCCAGCGTAGATAGTTGACCACGCAGGCCAAGCCGAAGCCGGTGCAAGCTCCCTCGCTGCCCTGGTCCAGAATTAGGCCGGCACGGGTGTAGGCGGGCAAAAAGCTGCGTATGGCGTCATCGCTGGGGTAAACGTCGTCCAGCCCCAGCGGTGGTGGCTGGTAGGGCCGGTCATTCAGGTCGGCCGGGTCCTTGCGTACGGTCAGCTTGTGCTGCACCGGCCCTGACTTGGCCTTGGCGCTCTTGCTCCGTTTAGCCGCAGCGCCCGCTTTGGCTGCCACAGCACCCACAGGCCAGACCGTGTCGGCCAGCATGAACACATCCTTGAACCGGTCCAAACCATGCGCGCCGCCGTTGACCAGCTTGCGCGCCACCGCGTAGCCGCCCGTGGCCAAAGCCTGCCGCATGGCATCGGCCTTGTCGGCAATGAAGCGGGCCAGCAACAGGGCCGCCACCTCGGGCGCATTCGCCAGGTCCGGGTTGGCCGCCAGGTCAAAGCCCAGGGCCTTGCCGTAGACCTGGTAGTTGTTGCGGCCGGCCAGCTGCACAAAGCCTCGCCCCTTGAAGCGAGCGCCATCGCCGGGCTGGGTATTGCCCAGCGCCTTGCGCCCGTCGTACAGGCCGAACGGCGTACCGCCGGGTGCGGTGTTGAACTGCGACACGAATTCGGAAATCGGCAGAAAGCCCTCGGTCTCGGCGCGGATGGTGCCCAGCGCGGCACAGAGGATGGGCCGGTCCGTCAGGCCCAGCGCGCCCAGGGCCGCCGCCACATAGGGCAGGTAGCGGGCGATGTTGGCGGGCTTGGTCGCGGGGAAGAGCTGGCGCACGGCGTCCGGCGTCAGCGCAATCTCCATCGCCGGGGCCTTGGCCAGACCCAGCTGCTGCTGGCAGTATGGCCCCACCACACCATCTGCCACCAGGCCTACGCCCGACTGCCAGCGCCGGGCCGCAGCCTCCACATCGGCATCCACCACATCGGGCGGCGCACCTTTGGCCAGACTGGGAAATGCCTGGGCATCGCTGCCCAAGACCGCGACCAGCGCTTTACGCAACGCCGGAATCTCCGGCCCCTGGTAACCCCGAACCCAAAGCATGCCCATGGTGTGCTCCTCTCGACAGCGGGTGTGTCGGGCAAGCATTGTGAACCTCTAGCCCCTGAAAGAACACCCCCTATGTGTAGGATGTGCCCAGTCCCTCACTGCCCCTGGTTGGCGCGCATCCGGTTCACATCCAGCTCGGTCACGCCCTGCGCCTGGTTGCCCCAGGCACTGCGGATATGCGTCAGCACGGCTGCAATGTCGGCGTCATCAAGCACCAGCACAAAGGGCGGCATGCCAAAGGGGCGCGGGTTGCCGGCGGTCGCGGGGGCAAACCCTCCGTTCAACACGGTCTGCACCAGATTCGCCGTGCTGGCCATGGTGACAGCGCGGTTGCCGGCCAATGCAGGGTAGGCGCCAGCCACACCCTGGCCTTGTGCGCCATGGCATTGGGCGCAGTGTTTGTCGTACAGCTGCGCGCCGCGCTCCAGCATGCGGCCCGGTGTGGGCGGCTGGTCACGCACCGGCGGTGCAGCCGTGGTTTGTGGCAGGGCCTGCAAATAGGTGGCGACCGCGCCCAGGTCAGAGGCCGACCAATACTGCGTGCTCTGCCGCACCACCTCGGCCATGGGGCCCAGCACGTTCGCACCTGGGGCGACGCCGGTCTGCAGCAGGCGCACCACGTCGTCGCGCGGCCAGCCGGCGACGCCGGCCTCGTGCGGCGAGGTCAGCGCGGGCGCGTACCAGTTCTGCATAGGGATCAGGCCGCCGGCCAGGTCCAGCTCGCCGCTGCTGGCACCCAGCGCATTGCGCGCCGTGTGGCAGGCGCCGCAGTGGCCCAGGCCGCGCACCAGGTAGGCGCCCCGGTTCCATTCGGCCGACTGCTGCGGGTCGGGCTGCAGCACACCCGGCTGAAAGTACAGAGCCCGCCACACCGCCAGCGCCGGCTGGGTGCTGAAGGGCCAGCGCAGCGCATGCGGCGTAGCGGCCTGCACGGTGGGCGGCAGGCTGTGCAGATAGGCGTACAGCGCGTCGGAGTCGGCACGCGTCACCGCCGTGTAGCTGGTGTATGGGAAGGCCGGGTACAGCAAGCGCCCGTCCTTGGATCGGCCGTTGTGCAGCGCGCGCCAGAAGTCACCGGCCGACCAGCGGCCGATGCCGGTTGCAGCATCTGGCGTGAGATTGCTGCTGTAGACCGTGCCAAACGGCGTGTCTATGCCGCGCCCACCGGCATAGGGCGTGCCGCCGCGCGTGGTGTGGCAAGCCGCGCAGTTGCCAAGGCGCGCCAGATAGGCGCCGCGCTGCAGCAGCTCGGGCGTGACCGTGGGTGCAGCGGAAGCATCGTCGGATTCGTCGCGCACGTTCAAGGCCCACACCAGGGCGCACAGAGCCAGGGCAGCCAGCAGTACGAAGGCGATCTTCTTCATGGCGTAGGGGCACTTCCGCAAACGATGGCCTTGGCGCCTGGCAAGGGCGCAGGCAAAGCGGCCACCGCGTGGGTATCGGCTGGCAGCGGCTGCGCGGCCAGCCAGGCGGTGACGGCGGACACGTCTTCCGGTGGCAGCTTGCGTGCCACGTCGCCCATGCAGTCGGGTGCATGGGCCCGGCGCTGGCCGGTGCGCCAGGCGCCCAGCTGGGCATTCAGGTAGTCGCGCGGCAGGCCCAGCAGGCCGGGGATATTGGGCGCCACGCCGGTCAGCGCAGTGCCATGGCATTGGGCGCACGCAGGTATCTGCCGGATGGGGTCCCCTTGGCTCACCAGTTGCTGGCCTCGACGCAACACCGCCGCCGACTCCTTGGCGGGCTGGGGCGCGGGGTATGGCAGGTCCAAGGCTGCGAAGTACTGGGCGATCTCCATTAGATAGGTATCGCTCAGCGGGTCCACCATCTGCGTCATCAGGCCGTAGTGGCGCCGGTTGTCGCGGAAGTTCAGCAGCTGGTGGTACAGATAGCCGGCCGGCTTGCCGGCGATGCGCGGGTAGTAGCCGTCGCTGGCCGCCCGGCCCTCTTTGCCATGGCAGGCCACACAGGCCAAGGTGCGCTGGGCCATGCTGTCCTCGAACACGGGCGGTGCGGCCAGGCAGGTGCCAGCGGCCCACAGCAAGGGCAAGACAAGGGTGCGCAGAATAGTTTTCACAGTGCGGCAATCATGCCGGACTTGCCGCGCCAGGGACAGCAGCAGTTGGCGTCTAAAAAACCATACCAGATGCCAAAAATGCAAAAATCTACGGATCAGTTGGAATCAGCATGAAACGTTACGAACAGCTGGCCGAGCTGCTGGCCGCCGACATTCGCTCTGGCCTGCGCGCGCCGGGCAGCCGCATGCCGTCCATCCGCACGCTCACGGCGCAGCACAGCATCAGCCCGTCTACCGCCTTCCAGGCCTATTACCGCCTGGAAGAAAAAGGCCTGGTGCGGGCGCGTGAACGCTCCGGCTACTTTGTGACGGCAGCCCCCAGCAACACCCCAGCGCTCGCCGCCGCCAAGCCGACGCCTGCGCGGGTTGCCGCTAAGGTAGACATCAGCGAGCTGGTGTTTTCGGTGCTGGACGCGGCGCAGCAGCGCGACATCGTGCCGCTGGGTTCGGCCTTCCCCTCGCCCGAGCTGTTTCCGCTGCAGCGCCTGGCCCAATCCCTGGCCGCCGGCAACCGCCAGACGCAACCCTGGCAAACCGTGCAGCACCTGCCGCAGGGCAGCGCCAGCCTGCGCCAGCAGATTGCACAGCGCTACCTGGCCCTGGGCATGGTGCAGCCAGCCGAAGAACTCATCGTCACCAGCGGCGCACTGGAAGCGCTGAACCTGTGCCTGAGCGCCGTCGCCCAGCCCGGCGACTTGGTGGCGGTAGAGTCGCCCGGCTTCTACGCCAGCCTGCAGGCGCTGGAGCGGCTGAAAATGCGCGCGCTGGAAATCCCGGTACACCCGCAGCACGGCCTGGACCTGGACGCGCTGGAGCAGGCCTTAAAGCGCCACCCGGTGAAGGCCTGCTGGTTCATGACCAGCTTCCAGAACCCTACCGGCGCCAGCCTGTCTGCGGCGAACAAGCAGCGCTTGGTGGCGCTGCTGGCCAGCCGCCAGATCCCGCTGATAGAGGACGATGTGTACGCCGAGCTGTACTTCGGCCACCAGGCACCGCTGCCCGCCAAGGCCTACGACCAACACGGGCTGGTGATGCACTGCAGCTCGTTCAGCAAAACCCTGGCGCCGGGCTACCGTGTGGGCTGGGTGGCGCCCGGCCGCTTCGGCCAGCGCATAGAGCGGCTAAAGCTGATGACCACGCTGGGCGCCAGCCTGCCGGCCCAGGCCGCGCTGGCCGACTATCTGCAGCACGGTGGCTACGACAAGCACCTGCGCCGGCTGCGCCACACGCTGGAGTCGCAGCACGCCAGCCTAGTCGCGGCCATAGCCCGCCACTTCCCCGCCGATGTGCAGCTGTCGCAGCCGGGCGGCGGGTATTTTGTGTGGCTTAGCTTTGCGCCAGGCTTCGACACTCTGGCCCTGCACCAGCAGGCGCTGGCCCAGGGCATAGGCATCGCGCCAGGGCCGATCTTCTCCGCACGCCAGGGCCTGCGTAACTGCATACGGCTGAACTACGGCCACCCCTGGGATGCCCGCATGGAGGCCGCCATGGCCAGGCTGGGTACGCTGGCACGCGCGCAAGCCATTTATAAAAAATAGCCTGATTAGCTACATGCCTCAGACACAGCACCACAACCGTTCGCCCTGAGCTTGTCGAAGG
>JAPLPK010000201.1 GCA_026400275.1 Burkholderiales bacterium | reverse complement strand
TGAAAGCCAGGGCGAAGTCACCGTGCGCCTGCAAAACAGCGGCCGTGTGGTGAACGGCGTGGGCGCCGACCCAGACATCATCGTCGCATCTGCCAAGGCCTACCTGAGCGCGCTGAACAAGCTGCAAAGCAAGGCAGACCGCGTCGCTGCACAGGGTTGACGCCGGGTTGATGCAGCGCTTCAGCCGCATTGACGCCCTGCGTGGGCTGGCCGTCGTCTGGATGACGGTCTTTCATTTCTCTTTTGATTTGGACCACGCGGGTTTGTGGCGGCAGAACTTTTACGCCGACCCGTTCTGGACCTGGCAGCGCACGGCCATCGTCAGCCTGTTTCTGTTTTGCGCGGGCCTGGGCCAGGCGGTGGCGGCGCAGCAGTCCATTCCCTGGCCACGCTTCTGGCGGCGCTGGGCGCAAATTGCGGGCTGCGCACTGCTGGTGACGGCCGGCTCGGCCTTTATGTTCCCGCACAGTTTTATTTACTTCGGTGTGCTGCACGGTATCGCGCTGATGCTTATCGTGGCGCGGCTGACAGCCGGCTGCGGCGCTTGGCTGTGGCCTATGGGTACGCTTGCGGTTGCTTCCAAATTTATAGCTGCTTACGCAATTGATATAAGCGCTACAGCCGAATTCTTCAACCAAAAACCCGTGAACTGGCTGGGCTGGATCACGCAAAAACCCATCACCGAAGACTACGTGCCCTTGTTCCCCTGGCTGGGTGTGCTGTGGTGGGGCATGGCTGCGGGATTCTGGTTGCTGAGGAACCGGCCTATATGGCTGGATGGCAGCGCACCCAAGCCTCTGGCCTGGCTGGGCCGCTGGAGCCTGCCGTACTACATGCTGCACCAGCCAGTGCTGATTGGTGCTGTGACAGCTGCCACCTGGCTGAAAACGTAAAAAAGCGGCCGAGGCCGCTTTTTTGCTATGGTTTCAGGAGCTGGTTGCGCAGATAACATAAGCGCCAGCGGCCTAAACACCTAAAACCCATCGCACTGACACCCCTTCCAGGGATACCGCGGAACTGGCTCTGCCAGGCCGCTGGTATCGCCCCTTCCAAAGGGGGTTGGCGGAAAGCGCGTAGCGCTGGAGCCTGGGGGTTACTCTACTTTTGCTGCTGCGCGCAGTTCTTGTTGGAACGCCACCAGCTTTTGCTGTTGCAGTTGCTGGGCGATTTGTGGCTTCACTTCTTCAAACTTGGGCAACTGGGCTTGGCGCTCGTCGTCCAGGCGGATGATGTGGTAGCCGAACTGGCTCTTCACTGGCACGTCGGTGGTCTGGCCCTTCTTCAGCTGGATCAGCGCTTCGGTGAATTCCTTCACGTAGCTGCTGGGGTTGGCCCAGTCCAGATCGCCACCCTTGGCGCCAGAACCCTTGTCAGTGCTGGACTTTTTGGCGATGGCGGCAAAGCTGGCACCCTTCTTCAGCTGGGCAATGATGGCCTTGGCGTCAGATTCTTTTTCCACCAGGATATGGCTGGCCTTGTATTCCTTGCCACCGTTGGCGGCCACGAACTTGTCGTACTCGGCCTTCATGTCGGCGTCGGTGACGGGGTTGGCCTTTTGGTATTCGGTAAACAGCTCGCGGATCAGCAGGGTCTGGCGGGCCAGTTCCATTTGGCTTTTGAAGCTGTCGCTGGCGTCCAGGCCGCGCTTTTGCGCTTCCTGCATGAAGACTTCACGGGCGATCACTTCTTCCTTGATCTGGCCTTCCATTTCTGGCGTCACAGGGCGGCCCGACTGGGCGACCTGCTGGGCCAGGGTGTCGACGCGCGACTTGGGAACTGCCTTGCCATTCACGATGGCAACGTTTTGTGCGGATGCCGACAGCGCCAGGCTGCCCAGCAAAGCAGCAGCGACCATGGTGGATAACAGTGTTTTCTTCATGCGTTTTCCTAGAAGGGGGGTTGCGAGCCAGCCTGGAATGGACAGCTCAAGATAAGAAGAGGCTCGGACCGGTTTACAGCACTTCAATAGCAATCGCGTGTACGCCCTGGTCGATAAATTCTTGCAACGCATCATACACAAGCCTATGGCGCGCTACCCGGGACTGCTGGGTAAACAAGGGTGAAGCGATGCGCACCCGGAAGTGCGTGCCCCAGCTGCTGCCGTTGGAGCCGCTGTGCCCAGCGTGGGCCGCGCTTTCGTCCAGCACCTCCAGCTGTGTCGGGGCCAGCGTGCCGCGCAGGCGCTGGGCGAGTTGGTCGGCTGTGGGGCTCATGCTTGCTTGTCGGCGGCGTCCGCCTCGGCGGTTTGCTCTGTGCCTAGGTAGCGCGAGATGTAGATGCCCTGGCCGACCATGAAGGCCAGGGGGAACACATAGCCCCAGATCTTGAAGTTGACCCATTCGTCAGTGCTGTAGTAGGCCGCCACATAGCCGTTGATGCCAGCCATGAACAGGCAGTACAGCATCCAGGCCACGTTCAGGCGCATCCACACCGCGTCGGGCAGCTCCAGCTGGCTGCCCAGCATGAGCTTGAGGTAGTTCTTCTTCATGATCCACATGGCGATGCACATGGCCAGGGCCATGGCGATGTAGAGCACGGTGGGCTTCCACTTGATGAACGTTTCGTTCTGCAGCACCAGGGTCAGGGCGCCAAATACCAACACCATGCCCAGCGTCATCTTGTGCATGGTGGTGAGCTGGCGCTCGATGGCGTAAGTAATGCCCATCTGGACTATGGTGGCCACCATCAGTACACCTGTGGCCACATAAATCGTGGACAGCTTGTAGGTGACGACGAACAGCAGGATGGGGAGGAAGTCGAGCAGGAGTTTCATAGTGGGAGATAGGGGAGGCCACAGGACCGCCAGTGGCACACCCCTGAAGCTTAACTGGCCTTGAAGTCCAGCGAAGCGGAATTCATGCAATAGCGCAAGCCGGTGGGGCTGGGGCCGTCTTCGAACACATGGCCCAGGTGGGCGCCGCACTGGGAGCAGACGGTTTCCACCCGGCGCATGCCGTGGCTGGTGTCGGTGATTTCTTCGATGGCGCCGGGCGCAGCCTCTTGCGAGAAGCTGGGCCAGCCGCAGCCGGCATCGAATTTGGTGGCCGAGTCGAACAGCTTGGCGTCGCAGCAGATGCAGCGGTATTCGCCTTGAGCCCAATTCTGGTCGTACTTGCCGGTGTGCGGTCGCTCGGTGGCGGCATGGCGTGTGACCTGGAAGGCCACGGGCTCGGCACCTTTTTCGGCCAGCAGGGCCTTCCATTCGGCGTCGGTTTTTTCAATTTTGTGTGTCATGGTGTTGAGCTTACAGCGTGGGTAAAAGCCCTTCTGGGCGTGTGAACCAGGTGGGGGTGCAGGCCTCGGCTTGCAAGCCTGGGACTACGGGCCAGTTGGTTTGGTTCTGCCCCGGCCGATATTTTATGTGTCAAATGGGCTTGTGGCGCAGGATTTATCTGCACCAGCTGCTATCTATTTGGAAGCAATCTGCCGGCATCCCCACGTTGCGGGACAACACTGAGACGTGGTCTGCCGGGCCCCGTCGATACTGATGAGGTACCAAAAGGAGATAAGACATGCTGGGTCTGATGCAAAACCAGGCGATGCTGATTTCGAACTTGATCGAATTCGCCGAGCGCCACCACGGCGATGCCGAGATCGTGTCGCGCCGCGTCGAGGGCGATATTCACCGTAGCGATTACCGCACGGTGGCCGCACGGGCACGACGCGTGGCCAACGGGCTGGACGCCTGGGGTCTGGCTTCCGGCGAGCGCGTCGCCACCCTGGCCTGGAACGGCTACCGCCACCTGGAGCTGTATTACGGCGTCAGCGGCTCCGGCCGGGTGCTGCACACCGTGAATCCCCGCCTGCACATCGACCAGCTGGCCTGGATCGTCAACCATGCTGAAGACCAGGTGCTGTGCTTTGACCTGGGTTTTCTGCCCATTGTTCAGGCCGTTTACAGCCGCTGCCCCACGGTGCGCCACTGGGTCGCCTTATGCGATGCCGATGCCTTGCCCCCCAATGCCGGCATTCCTGGCCTGTGCAGCTACGAAGCCTGGATTGCCGGCCAGTCGGACGTGTACGCCTGGCCCAGCCTGGACGAAAACACCGCCTCCAGCCTGTGCTACACCAGCGGCACCACCGGCAACCCCAAGGCTGCGCTGTACAGCCACCGCTCTACCGTGCTGCACGCCTACGCCATCTCCTTGCCCGACGTGATGTGCCTGCGCGCGCGCGACGCCGTGCTGCCGGTGGTGCCCATGTTCCACGTCAATGCCTGGGGCCTGCCGTACGCGGCGGCCATGGTGGGCTGCAAGCTGGTGTTCCCTGGGCCAGCGCTGGATGGCAAGTCGGTGTATGAGCTGATGGAGGCCGAACAGGTCACCATGGCCGCCGGCGTGCCCACTGTGTGGCAGATGCTGCTGGGCCATCTGCAGGCTGGCGGCCTGCGCTTTTCATCCTTGCAGCGCACGGTGATCGGCGGCGCAGCCTGCCCGCCGGCCATGCTGCGCTCATTTCAAGAAGACTACGGCGTGGAGGTGCTGCACGCCTGGGGCATGACCGAGTTGTCGCCAGTCGGCACGCTGTGTTCGCTCAAGCAAAAACACCTGGCACTGCCGCCGGATGCGCAAATGAAAATTCGCCAGAAGCAGGGCCGCGCGGTGTTTGGCGTGGACATGGAAATCGTGGACGCCAACGGCCAGGCCCTGCCGCACGACGGCCGCACGGCGGGCGACCTGCTGGTCAAAGGCCCTAGGGTGGTGGCGGAATACTTCAAAGGCGAGGGCGGCGACCCGCTGGTGCGCGACGCCAAGGGCATGGCCTGGTTCCCCACCGGTGACGTGGCCACTATCTGCCCCGACGGCTTTTTGCAGATCACCGACCGCAGCAAGGACGTGATCAAGTCTGGCGGCGAATGGATCAGCTCCATCGAGCTGGAAAACATCGCCGTGGCCCACCCGGCGATTGCCATGGCGGCCTGCATTGGCGTGAAGCACCCCAAGTGGGACGAGCGGCCGTTGATCGTGGCGGTCAAAAAACCGGGCGCTGTGGTGGACGCGGCGGATTTGCTGCAGTTCTACCAGGGTAAAACCGCCAAATGGCAGATCCCGGACGACGTGGTGTTTGTAGATGCCATCCCCATGGGCGCCACCGGCAAGATGCAAAAAATGCGGCTGCGCGAGCTGCTCAAGGATTACACGCTTCCTGGAACCTGAGAAGGTTGGCGAGGATTTATAAAAAATAGGCCTGTAGCGCAGGAAGTACCTGCGCGAGCAGCTATCAAAAAAGCAGCAAAAATGCTGTCAAAAACACCCCATCCCGCGTATGCTTGTCGCCATGCTGCGCTTGACCCAGGCCCCCAATCTCGCCATCGCCACGCTGTGGGCCGATGCCATGGCGGTGGAGGGCATTGCCGCCAGTGTGCAGCGCCAGTACCTGGTGGGCGTGGCTGGCGAGCTGCCTCCTGACCAGTGCCTGCCCGAGGTGTGGATACAGCACCCAGCCCAGGAGGCCCAGGCCCGCACGCTGTTGCACCACCTGCAAAATGTGCCCCAACGCCGCTGGCAGTGCGCCTGCGGCGAGCTGGTAGAGGGCGGGTTTGAACAATGCTGGAGCTGCGGCGTCTGGATGCCGCGCTAAGCTCGGAGGATGACTTCGCAATTCGAACCCCTGCACAGCCCCGCCGCCGAACGCAATCTGCAACCCATCCTGGCCGAGCTGCAACGCATCTTGCCCGCACAGGGCAAGGCGCTGGAAATCGCCAGCGGTACCGGCCAGCACGTAGCCGGATTTGCCCAAGGTTTACCTGGCTGGCATTGGCAGCCCAGCGACGCCCAGCCGGACGCATTCGACTCCATTGCCCACTGGTGCACCCAAGCCGGTGTGACCAATGTCCAGGCCCCCGTGGTGCTGGACGTGCTCGCGCCCGCCTGGCAGTTGGAAACGGTGGACTTGGTGTACTGCGCCAACATGCTGCATATCGCGCCTTGGGCCTGCTGCGCCGGGCTGATGGCGGGCACGGCTCGGCACCTGGCGCCGGACGGCTTGCTTGTTACTTACGGGCCGTATCTGGAGTCGGGCGTCACGACTTCGCCCGGCAACCAGGCCTTTGATGCCGACCTGCGCCAGCGCAACCCCGCCTGGGGCCTGCGCCTGCTGGACGATGTGGTGCACCAAGCGCTCTCGGTTGGCCTGCAATTGCGCGAGCGCGTAGCCCTGCCGGCCAACAATCTGCTGCTGGTGTTTGCCCGCTAAAGCCTACAACTGCATACACACAAGCATGGGTACATCAAAGCGATTTAGGCCATGGATGGCAGTGGCCCGGCGAAGGCTCACATGCTGGGCGGTGGCGTCGGCTGCCGCAGCTGTGCTGTTCGGGTGCGCCTCCCCCGGCCATGGGGATATAGGCGCCCATAGCCTGCAATCCCTGGCACAGGAGCACCATGTGTGCGCGGTGGCGTTGGCAATCGTCAAGAACCGCCGGCTGGATACTGTTGAGTCTGCCTCTGGTTGCACGCCAGCGGTGGCGGTACATGCCGACAGCGTGTTCCAGGCCGCATCCCTCAGCAAGCCGGTATTTGCCTACGCCGTGCTGAAACTGGTGGAGCAGGGCAAGCTGGCGCTGGACGCGCCATTGCTGCAGTACCTTCCCGACGGTTATCGGCACCGGCACCAGCCCTTGAAAGCCGAGCCATCCGACCTGGTCAGTGATCCGCGCCTGCAAGCCGTCACCGCCCGCATGGTGCTGACCCACACATCCGGCTGGCCCAACTGGGCATCTGGGCCGCTGGGCTTCGAAGCTAAGCCAGGCAGCGCCTGGGGCTACTCGGGTGAGGGCTTTGTACTGCTGCAGCGGGCCATAGAGGCGGTGACCGGTGAGCCGCTGGACCGCTTCATGGCGTCCCAGGTATTCCAGCCCCTGGGGATGGACCACAGTTCTTATGTCTGGAGCGAGGACATCGCCCGCGAGCTGGTATCTGGCACCAAAGCCAACGGCGGCCCGCGCAAGAACATGGCGTTGACGCAGCCGATCGCGGCTTTTTCGCTGTACACCACCGCGCAGGATTACGGCAAATTCCTTGTCGCCGTGCTGAGCGATGCTCCTTTGCTCTCGCAGGTCACGGCGTCTCCCGTGTCGGTGGAGCCTCGTCTGGGCATCTCTTGGGGGTTGGGCTGGGGACTGTAGACCACCCGCAACGATCTCTATATCTGGCACTGGGGCAACAACCCTGGCTACCGCGCTTTTGTGATGGCGTCCCCCCAAACAGGCGATGGCTTTGTCATGCTGACCAACAGCGAAAACGGTTTGGCTCTGGCAGAGCCCGTGGCACAGAGGTTGTTGCCGGACGAACACGATCTGTTCCAGTTTTCCATGCTGGGCGACGATGTGTTGGCGGTGATCTGCAAGGCGGTACGTTTGTGTCTTTAAGGTCATTTCCGGGCTGCAATGGCTAGGATTGGTGCAGTTCTAGAAAAACTTAAATGATCACGGACCGTAGGCAGGTCCTAAGTCAGCGCCGGCCCAGTTAAGGCGTAGCTATCGACGCGTCGTCGACATCAGGGGGGCAGGCATGGGCAATCTATGTCTTGGGAGCGCGTGCGCCATTTACGCGGGCGAGCGTCCTTCAATTTTTTGTGGGTCTATTCGTAATAACCCCAAAACAAAACCCAAATCATGAATTAGTTCCATCTTTGTATCAAGTTAATTCAATACAATAAATTTGTATACAAAGTAAAACAGAAAATTCGTTACCAAAGGGCTAGCGCAATGATTTTTCATTTGTCCCCACCAGCTGAAATCGCGATTGCCAGTGGCATCCAGCAACCCATGCCCACCAGGAAGGCGGGGGTGCGTATTTGTGGTGCCGCATTGGTGCTGTGGACGCTGTTGTTGCGCCAGGCATGGGCAGCGGACGGTTCGGCCTTTTCCATCCGCGCGACCAGCCCGCTAGGTAGCGTCTGGGCCTGGTCTTTGGGAGGCCTGATGGGGCTTGTCATGCTGCTTTTGGCGGTATACACGGCCCGCCATTACCTGTTTTCGTTGAATCGACTGTTTGGAAAGCAGCGCCATCCGTACGCCAGCATCGTCAGTGCCGATTGGCCAAGGGTCACGATTTTTGTAGCTGCGCACAACGAAGAGGATGTCATCCAGGACTGCCTGGAAAACCTGATGCAGGTCGATTACCCAGAGGACCGTATGGTGGTGGTGCCGGTAAACGACCGCTCCAGCGACGGTACACGCGCCATCATTGACTCCGTGGTTGCCCGGTTTCCGGGCCGCATCGTTCCTTTCCACCGCGTCGGCGGTAAGCCGGGTAAGGCCGCAGCACTGAAAGATGCCACCGAAAGAATCGATACCGACTTCATCATTGTTTTTGATGCCGATTACATGCCGTCACGCGGCCTGATCCGCCGGCTGATGGCGCCATTTTTCGACCCTGAAATTGGCGCAGTGATGGGTCGAGTGGTACCGCACAACGTCGGCGCCAATATGCTGACGCGGTTGCTGGATTTGGAGCGCGCAGGTGGCTACCAGGTGGACCAACAGGCCCGCATGAACTTAGGGCTGGTGCCGCAGTACGGTGGCACGGTGGGCGGCATACGCATCAGCGCACTGCAGGCCGTGGGCGGTTGGCACGATGACGTGTTAGCGGAGGACACCGACTTGACCTACCGATTGTTGCTAGGCGGTTGGCGTACGGTCTACCACAACCGGGCGGAGTGCTACGAAGAAGTGCCGCAAAGCTGGGCGGTGCGCATGCGCCAAATCAAGCGTTGGTCCAAAGGACATAACCAGGCCATGGCGCGACATACCGGTGCCTTGCTTCGTAACCGCACGCTCACCTTGTCCGAAAAACTGGATGGTTTTTTGCTTCTGGGCGTCTACATGATGTCGCCAATTCTGCTGATGGGCTGGGTGTTGAGTGTCCTGATGTACTTCACGGTGTCATTTCAGCTGTTGGCACCGGCACTGTTGATGATGGCCTTCATGGCCCACAGCGCCTTGGGCAATTTCGCCGCCTTTTTTGAAATAGCGACAGCGGTGCATCTGGACCGTTCCCAGAAGCGTGTGCGCTTGCTGGCTTTTTCGTTTCTAGGCTTTATCGTCAGTGCAGTGGCGATTGCCCGCTCGGTGGTGGACCAGTTGCTGCTGGACCGGCTTTCCGGCAGCAAATTTCATTGGGACAAGACGGTACGTTACCGCCGTGCAGAGGCGCCATTGCGTGCGGCCACGCCGGGAACGCTCCCATGATTCTGGCCCTGTTGTTTGCGCTGACCCTGTTGGTCATGCTGCTCCCGTTGTTGCCAGCGCTGCACGAATGGATACGGCCTAGCGACGTCGTGCCTTTGCAGATTGACGAACGGGATGCGCTGGATCCGCCATTCTTGGCGAATAGTTTTGCCGCCCGTATTGACGATGCGTTGCGTCAGAACGCCAGCCACCTGGGTGATTCGGTGCTGGTGCGTTTTGTTGCACCCCATTCCACAGCGGCCCTGCCGCTGATGGAGCAAGAGATCGCCGCAAGACGCAGCGAGCGGCTGTGGCACATCACGGGCGATGCCACTCTACCTGTGCACATGGGTTTTTACGCGGAAGTGGCGTCCTCTGCCATGCTGACAACAGCGGAGCAGGGTGTGTACCGAGCTTTATGGGCAGCAGGTACGCTGCAGCTCACTGCGCGCACCACAGTTTTGCGCTGGGCCCATGGGCTGAAGGTCCGGGTTGCTGAGGGCTGCCAGCTTGCGGGGCGTCTAACGGCACAAGAATGGCTTGGCGTTGCGCCGGGTGTGAAGTTCAAATTGCTGCATGCACCGTTGATACAGTTTGCGGATCGCCTCCCTCGGCCCGCGCGGCAGGCCGAGCAGTGCAGCGCCATCACCAGCTGGCCAAGCCATGTGCAATGGGATGCCATCGTTGGCCGAGGCATTGCC
>JAPLPK010000009.1 GCA_026400275.1 Burkholderiales bacterium | reverse complement strand
CACCCGCTCGCGGGTGTGGCCGGCGTGGCGCCAGGGGTCGTCGCTCAGGGCCTGCAGCACGGCGGGCCGTGCGCCGGTCCACGGCGCGGCCCAGTCGGGGCTCAGGGCGTCAAAGTCCGTCAGGCCCAGGTCTTGCGCCAGGGCCACCGTCAGGCTGGCTTGGGCAGCGCCTGACCCACCGGGGTAGCGGGCCAGTGCCACCAGCGTATCCACCCGCTGGCGGCCGGTGGGCGACTGGCCGAAGGTGTGCAGGCCATCGCGGATTTGCGATTCTTTGATTTCGCACAGATAGGCGTCCAGCCGGCGCAGCAGCGCTTCGCGCTCGGCATCGTCAGCGGGTTTGGTGAAGCCCAGCTCAATGTGCAAGCCATCAGCCAGCACCTGCTCCAGAATTCCCGCGCGCAGCAGCTTGGCGCGGCGCGGGTCCAGGGACAGGGCTTCGTAATACTCGTCCATGCGGCCTTCGAGCTGCTGCAGGGGCCCATAGGTTTCGGCCCGGGTCATGGCGGGCATGAGGTGGTCGATGATGACGGCCTGCGTGCGGCGCTTAGCCTGAGCGCCCTCGCCCGGGTCATTCACGATGAAGGGGTACAGGTGCGGCAACGGGCCCAGGATGGCGTCGGGCCAGCAGGCCGCGCCCAGCGCCACGCTTTTGCCGGGCAGCCACTCCAGGTTGCCGTGCTTGCCGACGTGCACCACCGCGTCCACCGCGTAGGCGCGGCGCAGCCAGAAGTAAAAGGCCAGGTAGTTGTGCGTGGGCACCAGGTCGGCATCGTGGTAGGTGGCAACCAAGTCCAGGTCGCGGCCACGGGCGGGCTGGTTACCCACAAACACATTGCCATACCGCTGGCCGGAAATCATGAAGCGGCCGTGGCGCACCAGCGGGTCCTGCTCAGGCAGGCCCCACAGCGCGTTGATGGCGGCCTGGCTATCGGCAGGCAGCGCACAGAAGTCTTGCAGGTAGTCGGCCATGGCCAGACTCTGGCCCACGGGGCGCGCGTCGTTGGCGTCGAGGTTGTTGGTGACACCACGCGTCAGGTCTGCCATCAGGGCGTCGCTGTCAGCCGGCACTTCGCCGGTGGCATAGCCTACGGCTTGCAGGGCTTGAAGGATGACCACCGTGGATGCAGGTGTGTCCAGCCCCACGCCGTTGGCCAGGCGGGAGTCGTCATTCGGGTAGTTGGCCAGCACCAAGGCCACGCGCTTATCGCTACTTTTTTTATAGCGCAATGTGCACCATCGACGTGCGAGAGAGGCCACATAGGCCATACGCTCGGTCTCTGGCTGGTAACGTACCACATCGATCTCTGCGCGCTCGCAGCGCCAGGCCAGGCCCTTGAAGCTGATGGGCCGGGTGCCGATGCGGCCATCGACCTCGGGCAGCACGATTTGCATGGCCAGGTCGCGCGGGGTGAGTCCGTGCGGGTCGTCCTGCCACTGCTCTTGCGAGCAACCGGCGGTGATGATCTGCAATACAGGTGCGTCGCCGGCCAGCAGCACGGGTTGCACCTCCGCACCGCTGTCGTTGCCATCGATGGAGCCCACAGCAAAACTGGTGGCATTGAGCACCACATCGACCTTGTGCTCTTCAGCCATGGACCGCAGCAGCGCCATGCTGCCAGGGTTTTTCAGCGAATCCAGCGCCAGGGCCAGGGTGTTGAGGCCCTGCTCTGCCAGCGCGGCCAGCATGGCGTCAAACGCGGCGGTGTTGCCGGCTTGCAAGTGGGCTTTGTAAAACACCAGAAGGGCTACAGGTGCACCTTCACGCCAAGGGGCCACTTGCGTGACGGGCGCGTAGCGCACAGCGGCGGGCAGCACCTGGGCAGGTGCAGGCCGCTCACCCCGGCCAAAGGCTGCGTGCTGGATGAGCTGGTAAAAATTGTTCGCGTTGTCGCGTCCGCCCTCGCGCAGGCAGCGCCAGAGGTGGGTGCAGTCTTCCTTGGCAGCGGTGCTGCGCAGCAAGAGTTGCGCGTCTTCCACACACTCGCCCGACACCATCACCAGCCACTGGCCGCGCGCGGCCGCCGACTCGCACACCTGGTCCACGATGTAGGCCCAGTCGCTGGGGCTGCCCAGGTGCTCCATGACGATGGCCTTGGCGTGGCGCAGCACATCGTCCATGTACAAGTCGGTGGACGCAGGCTGGCGCAGCCACATCAGATTGGCCAGGCGCACGCTCGGGAAATCAGCGGGCAAGTTGCTGGCCACCTCGGCCAGCAACGACAAGGTGGTGTCTGCAACGGTGAGCACCACGATGTCGCCCGGCGTTTGCTCCACGCGCACGATGCCGTTGCCATCGTCTTCGACATGGCCGCCGGGGCGGGTGGAAAGCAAATGCATGGTGGGCCTTACGCCAGTGCGGCTTGCAACTCGGCTTGCAGCGCTGCTGCGTCGAGGTGGTCACCAATGAAGACCAAGCGGGTGGCCCGGGGCTCGTCCGCGCGCCAGGCGCGGTCAAAGTAGCTGTCAAAGCGCTGGCCCACACCCTGCACCACCAAGCGCATGGCCGCACCAGGCAAGGACACAAAGCCTTTGACGCGATAGATCTCGTGGCGCTGCACCAGCGCGATCAGCTCCTTCAGCAGCTTGGCGCGGTCGGTCACCTGCAGGGTGAGGGAGACCGAATCGAAGGCATCGTGGTCGTGGTCTTCTTCCTCGTCGTGGTGGGTTTTGCGGGTGTCGATCACGTCTTCCACCGCGCGCTCCAGGCCCAGCAGCACGTCCATGGGCACATTACCGTGCGATGCCCGCACCAGCTTCACGCCCGCAGGGGCTTCGGCGCGGATGGTGGCTTCCACTGCTTCGAGCGCAGCCGCATCCATGCCGTCCACCTTATGCACGATCACCAGGTCGGCCGTGGCCAGTTGGTCTTCAAACAGCTCGGCCAGCGGGGATTCGTGGTCGAGGTTGTCGTCAGCGCGGCGCAAGGCGTCTACGGCCACCGGGTCTTCGGCGAAGGTGCCTGCGGCGACCGCTGGCGCGTCCACCACCGTAATCACCGAGTCCACGGTGAAGGCGTTGCGCAGCGCGGGCCACTGGAAGGCCTGCACCAAGGGTTTGGGCAGCGCCAGGCCGGAGGTCTCAATGACGAGGTAATCAATCTGGTCGCGGCGAGCGGCGAGCTGCTCCATCACCGGAGCAAATTCTTCTTGCACGGTGCAGCACAGGCAGCCGTTGGCCAGCTCGAACAGCTGGCCGTTTTCGACCCCGTTTTCATCGCAGCCGATGCCGCAGCCGCGCAGCAGCTCGCCGTCAATGCCCAGCTCGCCGAACTCGTTGACGATGACCGCAATGCGGCGGCCCTGCGCGTTGGTCAGCAGGTTGCGCAGCAACGTGGTCTTGCCGCTACCAAGAAAGCCGGTGACGATGGTGGCGGGTATTTTGCGGGTTTGCATGGTGCAGTCTTTCAAAAAAGAATTCAAAGAATAAGAAGTGCGGTCAGGCCACGTCGGGCTGGTGCAGCAAGGTGTACATCACAAACAGCGCGCCCAGGCTGGCGGTGATGATGCCCACTGGCAGCTCCTGTGGCGCAAGCACGGTGCGGCAAACCACGTCGCTGAGCAGCAGCAGCAGAGCACCCATCAGCACGGCCAGGCCCAGCATGCCCCGGTGCAAGGCGCCAGCCAGCGCGCGCGCCAAGTGCGGCACCATCAGCCCTACGAAACCGATCACGCCCGACACTGCCACAAAGCAGGCGGTGGCAAACGCGCAGACCACAAACACCTGGATGCGCAGGCGCTGCGGGTCGATGCCCAGGCTGTGGGCGGTGTTCTCACCGGCCAGCATGGCATCCAGCGCGCCCAGCTTGCGCCAGCAAAAAACGGCCAGCACCAGCAGGCCGGTCAAAGGCACAAAAAGATTGTCCCAGCGCGCCGAGCCCAGCCCCCCCATGGTCCAGAACAGCACCGACTGGGCGGCCCGCTGGTCGCCCAGAAAGGTGAAGTAATAGGTCAGCGCGGTGAACAGGAACGACACCGACAGGCCCGCCAGAATCATGCGTTCTGGCGTGTGGCTGCGGTAGCGGCGCAGCAGAAGCAAGACCACGGCCACCGATGCCATGCCGCCGACAAACGCCGCCAGCGGCAGCGTCCAGATGCCCAGCACCTCGCCCGTCAGGGTAATGACCGCCACCGCACCCGCTGCCGAACCGGAGGACAGGCCAAACAGATACGGGTCGGACAAGTCGTTGCGCGTGGCCGTCTGCAGCAAGGCGCCGACCAGCGCCAGGCCGCCACCGACCAGAATCGCCAGCAGCATGCGCGGCAGGCGCAGATCGACCACGATGCGGTCCACCATGCTGTAGCCCGCATCGTCTGCACCGCTGAGCAACAAGCCCAGGCCATGGCCCACCTGGGACAGACTCACCGAGGTCGAGCCAGAGACTACCGACACCATGCCGACGCCCACCAAGGCCAGCAATAGCAAGACCACGCGCACGAACGCAGGCCCGCCAGTCACCCAGCGGGATGCTGATCGCATGGCGGTCGATGTGCTCAACGCGCGGCTGCCTTGGCGATTTTCTCAATGGCGCCAATATTGGCCGGGCCGGGCGTCAGCTCTTCATAGCGCAGAGCCACAAAGCGCTTGTTCTTGACCGCGTCGGTATGCTGCATCAGCGGATGCTGTTGCAGGAACTGCAACAGCTTGTCAGCGCCGCCACCGTTCTGGTAGTCCAGCAGCACCAGGAACTGGGGGTTGCGCGCGGCCACCGCCTCCCACGACACCGAACCCCAGCTGGTTTCCACGTCGTCCATGATGTTGCGGCCACCAGCGGCTTCCATCATTGCGGTGGGAATGGCGTACTTGCCGGCGGTGAAAGGTTTGTCTTCGCCAGAATCAAACAGGAACATGCGCAGCGGCTCCTTGCCCACAGCCTTGGGCAGACGCGCCAGGCGCTGCTTCCAGCCCTCTATCTGGGCCTTGGCTTCGGCCTCTTTGCCGAAGATAGTGCCCAACTTGAGGTAGTCGCCGTACAGCAGGTCCATGGACGCACGCGGGCGTGCCTTGTCCACATGGATGCAGCTCTCGGACAACACCAATGTAGGAATTTTGTACTTCTGCAGCGTGGTCGGCGTGACGTCACCGCCCACCTTCATGCCGTAGTTCCAGCCGGCAAAAAAGAAATCGGGGTTGGCGGCCAGGATGTTTTCCAGGGTTGGCTGTTTGGGTGCGATCTCGCGGATGTTGCCCAGCGCCTGTTTGAACTCGGGGCTCATCTTGTACCAGCCGCTGATGCCGCTGACACCCACCATGTTCTTTTGCAGACCCAGCGACAGGGCCATGTCGGTCATGTTGATGTCGTGGATCAGGGCGGCCTTGGGCGGGGCGGCGAAAGTGATTTTTTCACCGCAGCTGTCTACCGTCACCGGGAAAGTCTGGGCCTGCACGCCGACGCCATATAGCGATAGCGCGCCCAGCAGAAGGCACCCAACTGGGGAAAATTTCAAACGACGCACGGTAAATGCCATGGTTCTTTTCTTTGCTTCAACAGTTAAAAATCAATGTGCCAACGGGCGGACATGGGGTCGCGTGGCATGCAGCGGCTTGTGCGCGGTTTGCGGCGACTCGAACACCGCAACCGCATGCTCGCGGTGCGGCAGCGGCAGGTAGAACACGTCCATGCCGAAGTTGCCCAGCACCAGCTCCTTGGTCAGCACCTTGGCGGGCAGGTCTTCGGCCACCACCTGGCCTTGGCCTAGCAGCAGCACGCGGTGGGCAAAGCGCTGCACCAGGCTCAGCTCGTGCAGGGCCGCGACCACGGTCACACCCAGCCCTGTCAACAGGTCCAGCATGTCGGCGCGGGTACGCAGATCAAGGTGGTTGGTGGGCTCGTCCAGCAACAGGATGCGCGGCTGCTGCGCAATGGCCCGGGCGATGGCGGCGCGTTGCTGCTCGCCGCCAGACAGGCTGCGCATCAAGCGGTCTTGCAGTTGCTCCAGATGGCAGCGCTGCAAAGCGCTTTGTACCGCTTCAGCATTCTCATCCCGGCTGGCATCGACGTGTGGCGTACGGCCCAGGGCCACGTAGTCGCGTACCCGCAGCTGGCCGTGCACCTGCTCGTGCTGGTGCACCACCGCCAACTGGCGCGCGCGCTGCATGCCGGGCATCTGCGCCAGATCTTGGCCGCCCACCAGCACCCGGCCTTGCGTGGGCTTGAGGCGGCCCGCCATCACCTGCAGCAGGCTGGTCTTGCCCGAACCATTCGGCCCTACCAGCGCGATGTGCGCGCCAAACGGCACGGACACCGAGACCTGGCTCAGCACTGCCTTGTCCTGGCGCTGCAGGGACACGGCCTGCACTTCCAGCAGGGGTTGGGCGGTGGGATTCGGGGTGCTCATGGCTTTGGCAAACGCTCAGTCTTCAATGCCGCGCTGGGCGGGCACGCCGGCCTTGAAATGGTGCTTGACCAGCGTCATCTCGGTCACGGTGTCGGCCAGCTCGACCAACTCGGCGGGTGCGCCCCGGCCGGTCAGCACCACATGCACATGGGGCGGGCGCTCACGCAGGCAGGCCAGCACCGGCTCCAGCGGTATCCAGCCGTAGCGCAGCGGGTACATGATTTCGTCCAGCACCACCATGAAGTGTTCGCCAGCACGCACCGTGGCCTCGGCCTGGGCCCAGCCGAACTGGGCCAGCTCGGCAGAGTGGTCCAGGTCGCGGCTCTTCCAGCTGAAACCGTCGCCCAGGCCGATGATGGGAATGCCCAGTTGCTCAAACAAGCGGTGCTCGCCAAAGCGCGCAGTTGGCACCTTCATGAACTGGTAGACCTTGACCACTTTGCCTCGGCCATGCGCGCGCAGCGCCAGGCCGAAAGCGGCCGTGCTCTTGCCCTTGCCAGTGCCGGTGTGCACGATAACCAGGCCGCGCCGCTCGCCCTGGGGCTTGGGGGTGTCGCGCAGCAGCGGTGGGGATTCGATTTCCATGGGGTGGTCCTAATGAAGGGTCAGCCGGGCGCAAACAGCGTTGCCACTGCGCCGGGGTTGGACGGAAAGTACATGTGCATGAAGGAGGCGTGCAAGCGCTGGCTGCGGTACACCGGTTCGGCATAGCTGCGTTCGCGCTGCGGCGCGGTGAAGGCCACGGCGGGCAGCGTGCTGTCCATGTGCGCATGGTGGAAGCTGTGGCCGCGCAGCCGGCCTTCAGGCAACTGCACCGCATGCATGCCCAAGTTGACGAACCGCTTTTGCAAGGCGCCGGTGCCAGGCAGCAGTCCCCACATAGGCACAGCAATGCCATCGTGGCCGGCCAGGCTGTCCAGCAGCGCCAGCATGCCGCCGCACTCGGCGACTATGGGTTTGCCCTGCGCATGGTGGGCACGCACCGCCTCGCGCATGGCCTGGTTGGCCTGCAAGTTATGCAAATGCAGCTCGGGGTAGCCACCGGGCAGATACAGACTGTGCGCATCGGGCAGGGTTGCATCGGCCAGCGGCGAGAAGAACACCAGCTCGGCGCCCAGCGCACGCAGCGTATCCAGATTCGCGGCGTACAGGAATGAGAAAGCCGCATCACGGGCGATGGCGATACGCACGCCGGCCAGCCGCTGCGGCAAGGGTTCGGCCACCACCGGCTCGAAACGCACCGGGCTGGCCATGCCTTCCACGCTGGGGCCAATGGTTTGCGCGGCTTTGGCGAT
The DNA here is from genome assembly GCA_026400275.1 of Burkholderiales bacterium. Classification (GTDB taxonomy): domain Bacteria; phylum Pseudomonadota; class Gammaproteobacteria; order Burkholderiales; family Burkholderiaceae_C; genus Rhodoferax_B. The sequence goes on along the minus strand of JAPLPK010000009.1, from coordinate 3,510 downwards.
GCGCGCATCCAATTGTTCCACTTCAGAGGCCTGCACCAAGCCCAGGTGTCGCTCAGGCAGGCTGTAATCGGCCGAACGCGGCATGGCGCCAAACCAGCGCAGGCCGGGGGGCAGGCTGTTTTTCAGCATCTGTGCGTGGCTGTCGCTGCCCACGCGGTTGGCCAGCACGCCGGCAAACTGCAGGCCGGGCCGGTAACTGTGCAGACCATGGGCCACCGCGCCGAAGGTTTCCGCCATGGAGGCGCCGTCAATCACCATCAGCACGGGCAAACCCAGGCGCTCGGCCAGGTCGGCGCTGCTGGGCGTGCCGTCGAACAGGCCCATCACGCCTTCCACCAGGATCACATCGGCCTCGGCTGCTGCTGCGTGCAGCAGCGCGCGGCACTCGGCCTCGCCCACCATCCACAGGTCCAGCTGGTAGACCGGGTGGCCGCTGGCGCGCTCCAGCACCATGGGGTCCAGAAAGTCGGGGCCGGTCTTGAAGACGCGCACGCGCCGGCCCTGGCTGCGGTGCCATGCAGCCAGCGCAGCCGTGACGGTGGTCTTGCCCTGGCCGGAGGCCGGAGCCGACACCAGCAGTGCATCACACAGCTTAGGCATCAAATAGCCCGCAAGCGCATATTCCGCCTGCGGGAGCAGCTATAAATTTGGTAGTACATCATTCAGCCCCACACGCCCGCCGCGCGACAAGATGGATCGGTGTGACCCGGAGGCAAAGAGATCAGAGGGCGCAGACGCAGACGGAGCAATGTCCGGCACGCCACGAAGCCCGCTGACACCCGCCCACCGCAAGGTCACGCTTGTGCTAACAGGCCGGTATCCGGGCTCACGAGGGAAAAGAAGGACTTTTCTGCGGGGCCACCTTCCCATGCATTCGATGCACAGTGGCAGATGAGGCCGCGCTTTGGCTCGCTTACCGTTGCGGGGGCAGCATCGGCATCGCACCGACTTCCCGTTTAATCCTCCGAGCCCGAGGGCTGAAAGACACCTGCTAACGTGTTTCCAGTGTACCAGCCCCCCTGAGGAGCGAGACGCGCAGTCCGGTCTGCACCGCCTGCTTCAGTGCCACGCCGATCACGTCCAGGAACGACGAACGCATGCGCCAGCGGTGCCAGTACAGAGCCACGTCCAAGTGCTGTCCGGGCAGTATGTCAATCAGCGTGCCTGCCGCAATGCCCTCGGCAACCAAGGCCTCGGGGGCCAGCCCCCAGCCCAGGCCGCGGGCCACGGCATGTACAAATCCGTGCACCGAGGGAATGAAATGCGTGGGCGACAGCTGGGCGGTATTCGCCAATTGGGCGATGAACAGGTCGTGCAGCCTGTCCTTGCGGTTAAAGCCCAGCATGGGCGCGTGGTGCAGCGCCTCCTCGCGGTCGGCGGTGGCGAAATAGCTTTGCGCAAACCCGGGCGATGCCACGGCCAGGTAGCGCATCACACCCAGAGGCTCGGCGGTGCAGCCGTAGGTCGGGTCGGGGCTGGAGCTAACCGCGCCCATCACCGTGCCCTCGCGCAGCAAAACGGCTGAATGGTCCTGGTCCTCCACACGGATGTCCAGGCACATCTGCACGCCCGGCGGCAGCACGTCGAACACCGACAGAAACCAGGTCTCCAGAGAGTCCACGTTCACCGCGATGGGTACGCGCTGCATGGCTGCGCCCAGCATTTCGGGCGCGCCCACCTCGCTGAGCATCTCGGCCTCCAGCATGGACACCTGCTCGGCAAACCGGGCCAGCACCATGCCCGCGCTGGTCGCCTGGGTGGGCGTGGAACGCTGCAGCAGCACCTGGCCCAGGTGTTCCTCCAGCAGCTTGACGCGCTGGCTGATGGCCGAGGGCGTGACATGCAGGCGCTTGGCCGCCGCCTCGAAGCTGCCTTCGCGCAGCACCATCGCAAAAGCCGCCAGATGCGCGTTATCAATTTTCATAATTTAGAAATACTAAACCATCGTTAAAAAAATTAGTTTTATTTCTTTTTCAAAGCCCACTAACCTGAGGCTCCCTGACAACACAGGGTGTTATTCCGGAGCCGGGAAAACCCTAGATTCGTATCCTTTAAAGACCTCAAAGTCGCCATCGACCCCACCTACGAGCCCTTCACCTTCAAGACTGCCGACGGCAAGCCCACCGGCTTCGACGTGGACATCGCCAGCGCCCTGTGCGAGAAGATCAAACGCAAATGCGTGTTCGTCGAACAGGTCTGGGACAGCATGATCCCCGGCCTGCAAGCCAAGAAGTACGACGCCATCATCAGCTCCATGACCATCAATGAAGAACGCCTGCGCGTGGTGGACTTCAGCGACAAGTACTACTTCACACCCAGCACAGTGGTCATCAAAAACAATATTGCCTATGCCGGCGACGCCTCGCTCAAGGGCAAGAAACTCGGCGTGCTCAAGGGCAGCACCCAAGAGAAATACGCCAACGGCGAACTGAAAAAAGTGGGCGCCATCATCACCCCCTATGAAGCCCAAGACCAGGTCTACCTGGACATCAAGGCCGGCCGCCTGGACGGCACCGTCGCCGACATCATCGAAGTGACCGGCGGCTTCCTGAGCAAACCCGAAGGCAAGGACTACAAGACCGTAGGACCAGAGCTGTACATCCCCAAATACTTCGGCACCGGCGTGGGCGTAGCCATCCGCAAGGGTGACAAGGCCTTGAAGGATGAGCTCAACGTGGCCATCAAGGCCATCCGCGCCGACGGCACCTACAAGACCTTGAACGACAAGTACTTCAAGATGGATGTGTACGGCAAGCTGTAAGCCGTTACAGCACGCACCAGAACTCCAGGCCATCGCGCTGTGCCACGGCGCCATGGCTTGTTCTTTAACTCCCCCCTGGTTTTACCGTGTCTGACTATTACTCATCCATCCTCCACGGCGCACTGCTCACGGTCGGCGTGTCCCTGGCCGCACTGGTGGTCTCGGTGCTGCTGGGCCTGCTGGGCGCGGCTGCCAAGCTCTCCGGGCGCCCCCTGTTGGTGGTTCCCGCCACGCTGTACACCACTGTCATCCGAGGCATCCCGGACCTGGTGCTGATGCTGTTGGTGTTCTACGGCGGCACGATTGGCGTGAATACCCTGCTGGAGTTGGCAGGCAGCGAGGCGAATCTGGACCTGGAGCCGTTCACGGCCGGGGTGCTGACCCTGGGTTTCATCTACGGTGCGTACATGACCGAGACGTTTCGCGGCGCCATCATGGCGATTCCGCGCGGGCAGTTCGAGGCGGCGGCCGCCTTCGGCATGGGACCGCGCCAGGCGTTCCTGCGTATCACGGCGCCGCAGATGGTGCGCTATGCCTTGCCGGGCTTTACGAATAACTGGCTGGTGCTGATCAAGGCGACGGCCTTGGTGAGTTTGATCGGGCTGCAGGAGATGACCTATCTGGCCAAGCAGGCCAGTGCGGCGACCCGCTCGCCGTTTGTCTATTTGCTGTTTGCCGGGGCTTTGTTCCTGGTCTACACCTGGGTGTCGCTGGAGGTGTTGCGCAGGCTGAATGCCCGCTACAGCCTG
>JAPLPK010000138.1 GCA_026400275.1 Burkholderiales bacterium | reverse complement strand
CCGTCAACTTGGACGGCGGAATGTTCATGTCCTGACGTGTGCGCGGGCGAGCTTCAGTACAGGTGCCAGCCATCGAAATCCGCCTTGCCCAGCGGCACGCCCTGCTGGCGCAGGATGGCGTAGGTGCAACTCAGGTGGAAGAAGAAGTTCGGCAGCGCGTACTGCGATAGGAACGTATCGCCCGGCAGCGTCACCAGTGCCTTGCCGGCTTGGCTGCTGCAGCTGCGCTGTGCGCCATCCTCCATGAGCTCCGGCGTAAGCGTATCGAGAAATGCCTGGTTGTGGCGAATACGGGTTTGCAGCTGTTCGAACGAGTGGCTGTCTTCGCCAAAGTCCGGTACGTCCAGTCCTGCCAGCGGGGCACAGGCGCGCAGTGCAAAGTGGGCCGCGATATCGACCTGCAAGGCCAGCGGCAGCATGTCGGGGGCTAGTCGGGCTTGCAGCAAGTTGGGTACATCCAGCGCCTGGCGGGCGGCGTGGGCTTCGGCCAGGTTCAGCATGTGGGCCAATTGGCCCAGGTAACGCTGGCATACCGGTACCGAGGCCGCGTACATGGGCTCAGGCTTGCAGCAGGCTCTGCACGTAGCGTGTGACGCCGGTGTGTACATCGGCAAACACGTGGTCGCAGCCTGTGCTGCGCAGCGCCGTCAGGTCGGCCTGGGTGTAGCACTGGTATTTGCCGCGCAGAGCGTCGGGGAATGCCACGTATTCGAGCTGGCCGCCAGTCACCGCGTCGGCCAGGCTGAGCGCTGGCTGCTGGCCATGGGCGCGCAAGGCGTTGATGACGGCATGGGCTACGTCATTGAAGGGCTGGGCCTTGCCGGTGCCCAGGTTGAAGATGCCGGACTGGTCCGGGTGGTCGAAGAACCATAGGTTGACAGCCACCACATCGTCCACGAACACAAAGTCGCGTAACTGCGCGCCGGGCGCGTAGCCGCCGTATTCGCCAAACAGTTTGACCTTGCCGTCTGCCTGGAACTGGTTGAACTGGTGGAAGGCAACGCTGGCCATGCGGCCCTTGTGCTGCTCGCGCGGGCCGTAGACGTTGAAGTAGCGAAAGCCCACCACCTGGCTGTGCGAGCGCTTGAAGTCCGGGTCGCAGGCCAGGCGCATGCGCTGGTCAAACAGCAGCTTGGAGTAGCCGTACACATTCAGCGGACGTTCGAATTCCGGCGTTTCGATGAAGGACGCCGAGCCGCCGTAGGTGGCAGCCGAAGATGCGTACAGCAGGCGCGTGCCTTGGGCTTGGCAGGCGGCAAACAGGTCGCAGGACACACGGTAGTTGTTGTCCATCATGTACTTGCCGTTCATTTCCATGGTGTCGCTGCAAGCACCTTCATGGAACACGGCGTCCACACGGCCATAGGCCTCCTGGGCGAAACGGCTGTAGAAGCTGTCGGCATCCACGTAGTCGGCAATTTGCAGATCGGCCAGGTTGCGGTATTTGTCGCCCTGCGTCAGGTCATCTACCGCGATGATGTCGGTGATGCCACGTGCATTCAGGCCTTTGACGATGTTGCTGCCGATGAAGCCGGCGGCTCCGGTAACGACGATGCGGGTCATGGTGGTAATCCTCTTAAACGGCGGTAAAAAGTTCGTCGTAGCTGACGGTGGCGGTACCGAATTTGCCGACGACCACGCCGCCAGCACGGTTGGCCAGTGGCATGGCTTCGCGCAGGCTTAAACCCGCAGCAACCAGGGCCGCCAGGGTAGCGATCACGGTGTCACCGGCGCCTGTCACGTCGAACACCTCGCGCGCCTGGGCGCTCACGTGCAGCTCGCCCTGGGCGTCATACAGTGTCATGCCTTCCTCGCTGCGCGTGACCAACAGGGCTTCCAGCTTCAGCTGTTGGCGCAGGTTCTGCGACTTGGTGCGCAGCTCTTCTTCGCTGCTCCAGCTGCCCACCACCTGTTGTAGCTCGGCCCGGTTGGGGGTGATGACCGTGGCCTGGCTGTAGCGGGAATAGTCCGAGCCCTTGGGGTCGATCAGAATGCTTTTGCCCTGCGTGCGCGCTAGCGCAATCATGTCGCCCACATGGGCCAGGCCGCCTTTGCCGTAGTCGGAAAACAGCACCGCCTGGTGGGTCGGCAGCAGGGTGGCAAAGCTGGCGGATTGCGAGGCCAGGATTTCGCTCTTTGGGGTGTTCTCAAAGTCCACCCGTATCAGCTGCTGCTGGCGACCGATAACGCGAAGTTTGACCGTGGTTTGTAGCTGGGGGTCGCGGCCAAAGTGGGTGCGGATGCCAGTCTTGGCCACCAGCGCTTCCAGCCGGTGGCTGGCCTCGTCGTCGCCCACGACGGTGAGCAGTGAAGACTGCGCGCCCAGGCTGACGATGTTGGAGGCCACGTTGGCGGCCCCACCCACACGCTCTTCTTCGCGTGTGACCCGCACCACGGGTACCGGGGCTTCGGGGCTGATACGGTCTACCGCGCCGTACCAGTAGCGGTCCAGCATGGCGTCTCCCACCACCAGCACTTGGGCCTGGGACAGTTTTTCACGGGAAAGGGTCAGGAGTTTTGTCATTTCTTTATCTTCACTGTGCGGTCATAGCCGAAGCCTGAGGCGTTCAGAGTTCTTCCACACGCCGAGCGGGGTAGCTGTCCCAGGCCTGGCAGCCTGGGCATTGCCAGAAATGCTGTTTGGCCTCGAAGCCGCAGGCGGCGCATCGGTAGCGCTTCAAGGGGTTGGCGGCGTGGTCCAGGGCGCGCTGGATCTGCGGGTGGAATTCTTCGTGTTCCAGCTTTTCCCCTGCAATCCAGCGGGTGGCGGCCACCAGCGATTGTTCGCGGTCCAGATGCTGCAGGTAGCGCAGGCGGACATCGGTCATGCTGACGTTGGAGCGCAGCTGCAGCTTGAGAATGGCTTCCAGTACATCGAGCGACGCGGTATGCGCATAGCTGGCTTCCAGCACGGCCAAGGCATCTGGGATGCGCCCTGCTTCGACAGCCAGGGTGGCGATCCGGTCTGCTACTAAAGGCATAGCTGCTGGCGCATGTTCCATAAGCGCTAGAAGCGTATTTAATGCCTCGTCGTGCTGGCCTGCCTTCTCTTGCAGAATGCCCATGTCGATGCGCGGACGTGGCGCTTGCGGGGCCACGGCGGTGGCCTGTTGCAGCAGGTCCAGGGCCTTGTCGGGCTTCGCCGCTGCCTGTTCGCACAGATAGTGTGATTGGCGACCGCTGAAGCTGCCTTGGCCGGCGGCTTCCAGCTTGTGGGCGATTTCGGAGGCGTCAGCCCAGTCACGTGAGCGTTCGTAGATCGCCAGCAAGGCCAGGCGGCTGCGCGCCTCAAATGCGGTGCCTTCCAGCTTGCGCAACGCAGTCTCTGCACGGTCCAGCAGGCCGGCTTTGAGGAAGTCCAGCGCCAGTGCGTGCTGGGCGCGGTCACGGTCGGCGGCGCTAAGGTCGCCGCGCGACAGCAGGTGTTCGTGCACTCGAACGGCACGCTCATACTCACCACGCCGGCGGAACAGATTGCCTAGCGCGAAGTGCAGTTCGGAGGTATCAGGGTCTTTTTGAACGGCTTCGATGAAGGCGTCGATGGCTTGGTCCTGCTGCTCGTTGAGCAGGAAGTTCAGGCCCTTGAAATAGGCCTTGGGTGCGAGTCGATTTTCTACCCGCAGTTGTCGGAAGTCGAACCGAGAGGCAAGCCAGCCCAGTACAAACGCAATCGGAAAGCCAAGCAATATCCAGCTGAGGTCAAAGTCCATGGGGTGGGGATGAGGGTTCCGTACGGGAGGTTTCGGTCGCTGCGCTGGTGGGCAGGGGCGGTTGAGGCTGTTGTGCCTTTTTGGCGATGACGCGGTGTTTCCACCAGCGCGGCACCATGCCCAGTATGCCCAGCGCCAGGCCTGCGGCAAAGGCGCTCAGCACCAGTAGCACCATGGGTGCGCGCCATTGCGTACCGAAGAAGAAGTGCACGGTGGCGTCTTGCTGATTATTCAGGGCAAACGCAAACAGGGTAAAAAAAATGGCTGCTTTAAGTAACCACTTAAGCAGCCCGGCCAGGTTCTTCATGGGAGTCCTTCCTCTTCAGAACATTCTAGTGTGGTGCTGTAACCTTTAATCCCGGGCTTCGCGCCGGTCTCGGGCTTCCAGTTCGGCGGTGCGCAGGTCTACCGCCTCACGCAGAGCTTTGCCGGGCTTGAAATGGGGTACGCGCTTTTCGGGAATAGCGACGCTTTCGCCATTGCGGGGGTTGCGACCTATGCGCGGCGCGCGGCGGTTGATGGAGAAGCTGCCAAAGCCACGGATCTCCACCCGGTGCCCGCGCGTCAAGGCATCGCTGACCGCATCCAGGATGGTCTTGACGGCATGCTCTGCATCGCGGTGGGTGAGTTGGCTGAAACGGGCGGCCAGTTCTTCAACAAGGTCGGATCGGGTCATGGAAAAGGACGTTAGTCGGAGTTATGCAATGCCTTCGGTATGGAGCGCCTGTAGAAGGCATTGCGTAAGTCCTGCTCAAGAGTGAAACAAGCCGATCCGCTCGCCCCTGCGAGTCGGATCGGCTTGGCACTAGGCTATATCAGCAACAAATTAATTGTTGTTGTCCAGCTTGGCGCGCAGCAGGGCGCCCAGGCTGGTGGTGCCGGCGTTTTCGCGGGCAGAAGCCTGGCTCAGAGCAGCCATAGCTTCACCTTGGTCAGCCGCGTCCTTGGCCTTGATCGACAACTGGATGTTGCGGGTCTTGCGATCCACATTGACCACCACAGCGGTAACTTCGTCGCCTTCTTTCAGCACGTTGCGTGCGTCTTCGACGCGGTCACGGCTGATTTCGGAAGCGCGCAGGTAACCGATGATGTCTTCACCCAGGTCAATTTCAGCGCCACGGGCATCCACGGTCTTGACCTTACCGGTAACGGTTTGGCCCTTGTCGTTGATGGTGGTGAAGGTGGTGAATGGATCGCTGTCCAGCTGTTTGATACCCAGCGAGATGCGTTCACGGTCCACGTCCACAGCCAACACGATGGCTTCGACTTCTTGGCCCTTCTTGTAGTTACGCACGGCGGCTTCGCCGGTTTCGTTCCAAGACAGGTCAGACAAATGCACCAGACCGTCGATACCGGCAGCCAAGCCCACGAACACGCCGAAGTCGGTGATCGACTTGATCGGGCCCTTGACGCGGTCGCCACGCTTGGTGTCTTGCGCGAATTCTTGCCATGGGTTGGCCTTGCATTGCTTCATACCCAGGCTGATGCGGCGCTTGTCTTCGTCGATTTCCAGAACCATGACTTCGACTTCGTCGCCCAGCGAAACCAGCTTGGCGGGAGCGATGTTCTTGTTGGTCCAGTCCATTTCGGAAACGTGCACCAGGCCTTCGATGCCGGGTTCGAGTTCCACGAATGCACCGTAGTCGGCGATGTTGGTGATCTTGCCGAACAGACGGGTCGATTGTGGGTAGCGGCGGTTCACGCCCATCCATGGATCGTCACCCATTTGCTTCAGACCCAAGGACACGCGGTTCTTTTCGGTGTCGAACTTGAGGATCTTGGCAGTGATTTCCTGACCAGCCGTCACCACTTCCGATGGGTGGCGAACGCGGCGCCATGCCATGTCGGTGATGTGCAGCAGGCCGTCGATGCCGCCCAGGTCCACGAACGCACCGTATTCGGTGATGTTCTTGACCACGCCGTGCACCACGGAACCTTCTTTCAGGGTTTCCATCAGCTTGGCGCGTTCTTCGCCCATGGAGGCTTCGACCACAGCGCGGCGCGACAGCACCACGTTGTTGCGCTTGCGATCCAGCTTGATGACCTTGAATTCCATGGTCTTGTTCTCGTAGGGAGACAAGTCCTTGATGGGGCGGGTGTCGATCAGCGAACCGGGTAGGAATGCGCGGATGCCATTGACCAGAACGGTCAGGCCGCCCTTGACCTTGCCGGAGGTGGTGCCGGTCACGAATTCGCCGGATTCCAGGGATTTCTCCAGGGACATCCAGGAAGCCAGGCGCTTGGCGGTGTCGCGGCTGACGATGGTGTCGCCGTAACCGTTTTCGATGGCAACGATGGCTACCGAAATGAATTCGCCAACTTGGACTTCAACTTCGCCCTTGTCGGTCTTGAACTCTTCCAGCGGCACGTAGGCTTCGGACTTGAGGCCAGCGTTGACAACCACGAAGCTGTGTTCGATACGGATGACTTCGGCGGTAACGACTTCACCAATGCGCGTTTCCGTGCGGGTTAGCGATTCGGCGAAGAGGTCTGCAAATGATTCTGACATGTGTTTCCTAGTCCACGGAACAGGGGTATACGGATGCGGGATTGCACCTGCGTGGGGTCTGCCGTGGCGGTGTGGCGGTCGTGTGACCACCGGGGTTACAGGGTTGAAAACCACTCAGCCAGTGCGCCTGCGGCGCGTTGGCGGCCGAGTGGGCCTACTAAAGCTGTTTCAGGAAGCCTGAAACGGTTGTTTGCTCTGCCACCAGTCCAACACCTGGACCACCGAGGTTTCAATGGTCATTTCAGAGTTGTCCAGTAGCAATGCGTCTTGCGCTGGCTTGAGGGGCGCGGTGCTGCGGGACGAGTCCCGGGCGTCGCGCGCTTCCAAATCAGCACGAAGGTCTTCGAGTGTAGTCGAAATCCCCTTTGAAATCAATTGCTTATGCCGCCTCTCGGCGCGCCGGGCTGCGGTGGCGGTCAGATACACCTTGAGCGGCGCATTTGGAAAGATCACCGTACCCATGTCGCGCCCATCGGCAACCAAGCCCGGCAGGCGCTGGAAGCTGTGTTGCAGGTCCACCAAGGCCAGCCGCACCGAGGGCAGGGCCGAGACTTTGGAGGCATTCATTCCGGCTTCTTCGGTGCGTATTGCCTCTGAGACATCGTCTTTGCCCAGCCAGACTTTGCCGGCATCAAAGCGTACCGGCAGGGTTTGGGCCAGGGTGGCGATGGCGGCCTCGTCGGCGGGGGAGATGGTCAAGCCGGCACGCAAAGCCGCTAGCGCGGTGATGCGGTACATGGCGCCAGAATCCAGGAAGTGGTAGCCCAGCTTGGCGGCCAGAGCCGCAGCGACCGTACCTTTGCCTGAGGCAGTCGGCCCGTCGATGCAAAGCACCGGGATGTGGGCAGTGGCGGTCTGCGATAACGAAAGCAGGGCTTCGAAGTAGTCGGGGAAGGTCTTGGCCACGCACTTCGGGTCTTCGATGCGTACCGGCAGCTCCGCCGGGTTGAAGGCGGCCAGAGAGAAGCACATCGCCACCCGGTGGTCGTCATAGGTGTGGATGCTGGCGGCTTTCCAAGCTGCAACCGTCGCTGGTGGCGTGACGCGGATATAGTCCGCGCCTTCGTCCACCGTAGCGCCGAGCTTGCGTAACTCGGTGGCCATGGCAGCTATCCGGTCGGTTTCCTTGACCCGCCAGCTGGCGATATTGCGCAGCGTGGTGGTGCCGTCGGCATACAGAGCCATGACCGCCAGGGTCATGGCGGCGTCGGGGATGTGGTTGCAGTCCAGTTCAATGGCCTTCAGGGGCCAGCTGCCACGGCTGACTTCTAGCCAGTTGGGGCCACTCGTGATTTGCGCGCCCATTTGCTGCGCGGCGTCGATAAAGCGGATATCGCCCTGGATCGAGGCGGCGCCGACGCCTTCAATACGAATTCGGCCGCTGGCGCTGGCAGCAATTGCACCAAGCGCTATGAAATAGCTAGCGGAGGAAGCGTCTGCCTCGACGTGGATGTCGCCCGGCGATTGGTAGCGGCTGCCGGCTGGGATGGTGAAGCGGGACCAGCCCTCGCGTTGCACGTTGATGCCAAAGCGCGCCAATAGGTTCAGTGTGATTTCGATATAGGGCTTGGAGATCAGTTCGCCCACCACGTCTATCACCACGTCCTGACGTGCGACCAAGGGCAGGGCCATCAGCAGCGCGGTCAGGAACTGGCTGGAGACATCGCCACGTACGCGTATCGGCGCACCCAGTTGCAGCTCGGGCTGGCCAATGCGTAGGGGGGGATAGCCGTCCTGGCCGGTGTAGTCGATCTGGCAGCCCAGTTGGCGCAGTGCATCGACGAGGTCGCCGATCGGACGTTCGTGCATGCGCGGTACGCCGTGCAGGCGGAAGTCGCCACCCAGCACGGCTAGGGCGGCTGTCAGGGGGCGGATGGCGGTGCCAGCGTTGCCCATGAACAGATCGGCCTGCGACGCGGAGAGTTGGCCGGCGAGTCCGTCTATTTCGACCGTATTACCGCTGTGGCGGATGCCGCAGCCCAGCTTGCTGAGCGCGTCCAGCATGACGCGGGTGTCGTCCGAGTCCAGCAGGTCGTGCACGCGGGTGGTACCGCCGCTGAGTGCGGCCAGTAGCAGCACCCGGTTGGAGATGCTTTTGGAACCAGGCAGTACGACAGTACCGGTGGCGCTGTCCAGTGGGGGAAGGTCTAGGAAGGCGGTTGCGAACATCAGGTTTTCTGTTTCATGGAGGCCATGCTCCAGTCGGCGCGGCTGTCGCTGGCATGCTCCAGCATGCTGACCAGCGCGTCAGCGTCGTTGTTGGTGATCATGGTTTCCATGGTCTGCAGGGTGCGCTGGAAGATGCGGGACTGCGCCAGCAGTTCTTCCTTGTTGGCCAGCAGAATGTCGCGCCACATATGCGGATCAGACGCGGCAATGCGGGTGAAATCACGGAAACCCGGGCCAGCCAACGCCAGGTATTCTTGGCCCTGGGCTTGGGACACCAGGCCATGCATCATCGCGAAAGCGATCAGATGCGGCAGGTGGCTGACGGCGGCAAACGTAGCGTCATGCGACTCGGGCGACATCTGCAGCACATTGCAGTCCAGCGCCGTCCAGACTTCGTGGGCGCGGGCCAGTTGCTTGGTGAGTGTGCGCTCGATGGGCGTGAGGATGACGTTTTTGCCGCTGTACAAATACGGGTCGGCAAACTCCACGCCCGACACTTCCTTGCCCGTGATGGGGTGGGCGGGCACGAAGGACCCCACTTGCTCCTTCAAGGCGCGGCGTGCGGCATCCACCACGTCACGCTTGGTCGAACCCACGTCCATCACCAGGGTATTGGGCGTGATCAGGTGCTTTATGGATTTGAAGGTGGCTTCGGTGGCGGCTACCGGTACGGCCAGCAGGACGATGTCGGCGCCGGATACGGCCAATAGGGCGGACGGTGCTTCCACGTCGATCACGCCCAGCTGGCGGGCCCGGCTGGTAGTGGAGGGGGACTTGCTGTAACCCACCACGCGCTGGACCAGGCCGGCTTTCTTCATGGCCAGGGCAAACGAGCCGCCCATCAGGCCGCAACCTATCAGTCCCAGTTGTTCAAACATGTTGCGCCTCGCTTATGGACCGACAGGGTAGGTGCCCAGCACCTTGTAGAACGCACACAGGGCATGCAATTCATTCAGAGCTTTGGCGACATGGGGCTGGGAGGGGTGGCCGTCCAGGTCGATATAGAAATAGTAGTCCCACTGGCCGGTGCGGGCCGGACGCGACTCGAAACGCGTCATGGATACACCGTTGGTCTTCAGCGGCACCAGCAAATCGTGCATGGCACCAGGCTTGTTGGGCACGGACACCACTAAGCTGGTGCAGTCTTTGCCCGACGCGGGTGGTGTAGCCAGGGTCTGGGGCAGGCAGATGACGGCAAAGCGGGTGCGGTTGTACGCATCGTCCTGCACCGCATGGGACACGATGTGCAGGCCAAACTGGGAGGCGGCGCGTTCGCTGGCCAAGGCCGCCCAGCTGGAGTTGGCCGCAGCCAGGCGCGCGCCTTCTGCATTGCTGGAAACGGCGCGACGCTCGGCATGTGGCAGGTGCTGGGTCAGCCAGCCCTGGCACTGGGCCAGCGCCTGGGGGTGGGCCATGACAACTTCGATGTCATCACGCGAGTTCACCTGGCGCAGCAGGTTGTGGCGTACCAGCAGGCTGACTTCACCCACGACATGCACCGGGGAGTGCAGGAACAGGTCGAGCGAGCGCGCGACCACGCCTTCGGTGGAGTTTTCAATCGCCACCACGCCGTACTGGGTGGTGCCTGCGGCCGTGGCGTGGAAGACCTCGTCAAAGTTGGCGCAGTACAGCAGCTCGGCGGCGCTGCCGAAGAATTCGATGGCAGCCTGTTCGGTAAAAGTGCCTTCAGGGCCCAGCACGGCGACGCGTTGCGGCGCTTCGAGCGCCAGGCAGGCAGACATGATCTCGCGCCAAACTGCGGCCACATGCGTGTTCTTCAGTGGGCCGGTGTTGGCGTGCTGGATCTTTTCGATCACCTGCGCCACGCGGTCGGGCCGGAAGAAGGGTGAGCCTTCGCGGCGTTTGACCTCGCCGACCTGCTCGGCCACCAGGGCCCGGCGGTTCAGCAGCGACAAAAGTTCCTGGTCGATCTTGTCAATCTTGACGCGCAGATCGGACAGGTCGAGAGGGGTGGAGGCGGGTGTGGCGGGGAGAGCGGCAGTCATGGATCAGGCTTGGGCTTTCTCGAATGCGTGCATGTAGTCCACCAGCGCCTGCACGCCAGCCAGCGGCATAGCGTTGTAGATGCTGGCCCGCATGCCGCCGACCGACTTGTGACCCTTGAGCTGAAGCAAGCCGCGTGCCTTGGCGCCGTCCAGGAAGGCATCGTTGCGGCTTTCATCGCGCAGGAAGAAGGGCACGTTCATGCGCGAGCGGCAGTTGGGGTCTACCTTGTTGAAGTACAGCTGCGACTGGTCGATGGTGCGGTACAGCAGCTCGGCCTTGGCGATGTTGCGCTGCTCCATGGCTTCTATGCCGTGCATGCCGTTTTCGGTCTGCCGCTTCAGCCACTGGAACACCAGGCCCGCAATATAGATGGCGTAGGTCGGCGGGGTGTTGAACATGGACTGGTTTTCGGCCACGGTGGAGTAGTTGAATGCGCTGGGGCAGATGGGCAGCGCATGGCCCAGCAGGTCTTCACGCACGACCACCACGGTCAGGCCTGCGGGGCCGAGGTTCTTCTGGGCGCCGCCAAAGGCCAGGCCGACCTTGCTCCAGTCCACGGGGCGCGAGGCCACGTGGGAAGAAAAATCCACCACCAGCGGGGCCTTGCTGCCCAGGGCCTGCAAGTCGGGTAGGGTCTGGAATTCCACGCCGTCAATGGTTTCATTGCTGCAGATGTGCACATACTGGGCATCGGCGCTGAGCTGCCAGCTGCTGGGGGCTGGCAGGCTGGTGTAGCCCTGGGCTTCACCGCTGGCGGCGATATGCACCTGGGCGTATTTGCGGGCCTCTTTTTGCGACTTCTGGCTCCAGCTGCCGGTGACCACGCAGTCGATGGCGCCGCCACGTGAAAGATTGAGCGGCACGATGGCGTTTTCACCCAGGCCGCCCCCTTGCATGAACAGGATCTTGAATTCGGGCGGCACCGCCATCAGGGCGCGAAAGTCGGCCTTGGTCTGTGCGTAGATCGACAAAAACTCTTTGCCGCGGTGGCTCATCTCCATCACGCCCATGCCGCTGCCATGCCAATCCAGCATTTCGGCGGCAGCCTGGGTCAATACTTCTTCGGGGATGGCCGCAGGGCCGGCAGAAAAGTTGAATGGGCGGGTCATGCGATTTACAGGTTAAATAGCCCTCCAGCGCACATTTAACATGCGTGAGGTGCTATTAAATTGATAGTTGACTGTGCTTAAGCCTCGGGCGTCTCGTCGCCAGCCACATCACCATCAGCGGCGGCATCTGCACCACCTGCTTCTGGAGTCGCGACATTGGCATCGTTTTCGACGATACGCTGCAGGCCGCTGAGCTTGGAGCCTTCGTCCAGGCCGATCAGGGTCACACCCTGGGTGGCGCGGCCTAGTTCGCGGATTTCGCTCACGCGGGTACGCACCAGCACGCCCTTGTCGGTGATCAGCATGATTTCGTCGTCGGCGTGCACCAGCGTCGCAGCCACCACGCGGCCGTTGCGCTCGCTTTGCTGGATGGCAATCATGCCCTTGGTGCCGCGGCCATGTCGGGTGTATTCGGTGATGCTGGTGCGTTTGCCGTAGCCGTTCAGGGTAGCGGTCAGTACGCTTTGCTGTTCGTCTTCGGCGACCAGCATGGCGATCACGGTCTGGCCTTCTTCCAGCATCATGCCGCGCACGCCACGGGCATTACGGCCCATGGGGCGCACATCGTTTTCGTCAAAGCGCACGGCCTTGCCGCCGTCGCTGAACAGCATGACATCGTGCTTGCCGTCGGTTAGCGCCGCGCCGATCAGGAAGTCGCCCGGGTCCAGGTCCACGGCGATGATGCCGGCCTTGCGCGGGTTGCTGAAGTCTTCCAGCGGCGTTTTCTTGACCGTGCCCATGCTGGTGGACATGAATACATACTGGTCAGCCGGGAATTTCCGCGCAGCGCCAGTCAAAGCCAGCACGACGTTGATCTTCTCGCCTTCTTGCAGCGGGAACATGTTGACGATGGGGCGGCCGCGCGAACCACGCGAGCCTTGCGGCACTTCCCAGACCTTGAGCCAGTAAAGGCGGCCTCGGTTCGAGAAGCACAGGATGTAGTCGTGCGTGTTGGCGATGAACAGCTGATCGACCCAGTCGTCTTCTTTGGTGGCTGTGGCCTGCTTGCCGCGCCCGCCGCGCTTTTGTGCGCGGTATTCAGACAGCGGCTGGCTCTTGATATAGCCGCTGTGCGACAGGGTCACGACCATGTCGGTGGGTGTGATCAGGTCTTCGGTGCTCAGGTCGAACGAGCTGTGCTCCACCAGGCTGCGGCGTGCGCCAATCTTGGTTTGGCCGAATTCCAGCTTGATGGCGGTGAGTTCTTCGCCAATGATGGCGGAGACGCGTTCTGGCTTGGCCAGGATGTCCAGGAAGTCTTCGATCTCGGACATCACCTCTTTGTATTCGGCGACGATCTTGTCCTGTTCCAGGCCGGTCAGACGCTGCAGACGCATCTGCAGAATTTCTTGGGCTTGCACTTCGGACAGGCGGTATAGACCGTCCTTGCCCATGCCCAGTTCTTTTTCCAGGCCATCTGGGCGGTAGTCGTCCACATTCACCATGCCGCCGTCGGCGCGGGTGCGGGTAAGCATTTCACGTACCAGCTTGCTGTCCCAGGGCTTGGCCATCAGCTCAAGCTTGGCAACCGGTGGCGTAGGCGCATTGCGGATGATGGCAATGAAGTCGTCGATATTGGCCAGCGCGACCGCCAAGCCTTCCAGCACATGGCCGCGTTCGCGGGCCTTGCGCAGGTTGAAGATGGTGCGGCGGGTGACGACTTCGCGGCGGTGCTCCAGGAAGACTTCGATCAGGTCTTTCAGGTTGCACAGCTTGGGCTGGCCGTTCACCAAGGCCACCATATTCATGCCGAAGGTGTCTTGGAGTTGTGTTTGTTTGTAAAGGTTGTTTAAAACAACTTCAGGTACTTCGCCGCGTTTGAGCTCAATCACCAGGCGCATGCCTGACTTGTCCGACTCGTCCTGGATATGGCTGATGCCTTCAATCTTCTTTTCGTGTACCAGTTCGGCCATGCGTTCTTGCAAGGTCTTCTTGTTGCACTGGTAGGGCAGCTCATCCACGATGATGGCTTGGCGCTGGCCTTTATCGATGTCTTCAAAGTGGCACTTGGCGCGCATCACCACCCGGCCACGGCCGGTGCGGTAGCCGTCCTTCACGCCGTTGATGCCGTAAATGATGCCGGCGGTCGGGAAGTCGGGCGCGGGGATGATCTCCATCAGCTCGTCTACGCTCGCCTGCGGGTTGCGCAGCAGGTGCAGGCAGCCGTCCACCACTTCGTTCAGGTTATGTGGCGGAATATTGGTCGCCATACCCACCGCAATACCGGATGAACCATTGACCAATAAATTAGGGAAGCGGGCCGGCATGACCAGCGGCTCCTGCTCACTACCATCGTAGTTGGGGCCAAAATCTACCGTTTCTTTGTCCAGATCCGCTAGCAGCTCGTGGGCGATCTTGGACATGCGGATTTCGGTGTAACGCATGGCCGCCGCGTTGTCGCCGTCTACCGATCCGAAATTGCCCTGGCCATCGACCAGCATGTGGCGCAGCGAAAAGTCCTGCGCCATGCGGACGATGGTTTCATACACGGCGCTGTCGCCGTGCGGGTGGTACTTACCAATCACGTCGCCAACGATACGTGCAGACTTCTTATATGCGCGGTTCCAGTCGTTGTTCAGCTCATGCATGGCAAACAACACCCGGCGGTGCACGGGTTTGAGGCCATCGCGGGCGTCGGGCAGGGCGCGGCCCACAATCACACTCATCGCGTAGTCGAGGTAACTCCGGCGCATTTCCTCTTCAAGACTGATGGGCAGGGTTTCTTTGGCGAACTGGGTCATGGAGTGCAAACGTGGTGCGAGACGAAGTGTGGGATTTTACGGCCAAGTGACTGTCGCTACGCAGCAACACATAGGCTGCGCGCACATGCCTGGCTTTGCGATAGCCTGTTGTCCTACTCGTTTCCCCTTACGCGTGTGGCACAATTCAATGAACGTTTGCAGTGATGGTCACTGCAGGCGTCCCTTATTGCAGCGCTGCTGCAGCTTTTTCCCCCAGAGGAGAACCATGAAGAAATTAAACAAAGTGGCGATGTTGTTTGCCTCCGCAGCGCTTGTGACCGCCGCTGGTGCGCAGTCCGTTGACAATTGGAAGAACGGCACGAACGAGCTGGTCTGGAAGAACGGCACGAATGAACTGTGCTGGCGCGATGCCAATTGGACGCCCGCAACGGCTGCTCCTGGCTGCGATGGCGCTATCGTTCCTGCTGCTGCGCCAGCTCCCGCTGCTGCTGCTCCCGCGCCAGCTCCTGCTGCAGCCCCCGCTCCAGCTCCTGCTGCTGCTGTGGTCGCAGCGCCTATGGTTGCTGAAAAGGTAACTTACGCTGCTGATGCATTCTTCGACTTCAACAAGTCTGTACTGAAGCCAGAAGGCAAGGCTAAGCTGGACGATCTGGTTAGCAAGGTCAAGGGAATCAACCTGGAAGTGATCATTGCCGTGGGTCACACCGACTCCGTGGGCAGCGATGCGTACAACCAAAAGCTGTCGGTTCGTCGTTCCGAAGCCGTGAAGGCTTACTTGGTGTCCAACGGCATCGAAAAGAACCGCGTTTACACCGAAGGCAAGGGCGAGAAGCAACCTGTGGCAGACAACAAGACTGCTGAAGGCCGCGCCAAGAACCGCCGTGTTGAAATCGAAGTTGTCGGCACGCGCAACAAGTAATTAATCTGGAAGAGCGTCGAAGTATTTTGGCGCTGTTGCTTAGATAAAAACTTGGCTAAAAGCCGGTCAAAAAAGCCTCCTTCGGGAGGCTTTTTTGCGTG
>JAPLPK010000064.1 GCA_026400275.1 Burkholderiales bacterium | reverse complement strand
GAGTAGCCGGTGCCGAAGTCGTCGATGGACAGCTTGAAGCCCCGGTCGGACAGGCGCTTGAGCGTGCCCTCGGCGCGCAGCGGGTCGTCCATGATGGCGCTTTCGGTGATCTCCAGGCAGAAGCCCTCGGGCGCCACGTCGTGTTTGGACAGCAGGCTCTCTAGGCGGGCCGGGAACTCCAGGTCCAGCAGGTCGCGGGTGGACAGGTTGATGGCGATGCGCAGCGGCAGGCCGGGCACCTGTAGCTGGGCCCATAGGCGAGCGGCTTCGTCGAACATCCACAGCGTGAGCTGGCGCACAAAGCCGGTCTGTTCGCAAAAGGGGATGAAGGAGTCCGGCGGCACCAGGCCACGTTGCGGGTGCTGCCAGCGCACCAGGGCTTCGGCGGCCACCACCTGGCCGGTGGCCAGGGAAATCTTGGGCTGCAGGAATAGCCGTAGCTCGTTGTGTTCCACCGCGTGGCGCAGCTCGGACAGCAGGGACAGGGTTTGCTTGCTGCTGGAGTCCAGGGCCGGGTCGTACAGCTGGGTCACGGTGGCCTTGCGCTTGGCCGCATACATGGCGACCTCGGCCCGGCCCAGCAAGCTGTCCACGTCGGTGGCGTGCTGCGGCCAGCAGGCTACGCCCAGGCTGGCACTGAGATCCACCGTGTGTTCGTCGTAGGTCAGCGGGGATTCGAACGAGGTGCCAATTGCCTGCGCCACCACCAGGGCACTGTCGGCATTGGCCATGGGCAGCAATACGGCGAATTCGTCACCCCCCAGGCGTGCCACCAGCACCTGGTCGCCCATGCGCACCAGCAAGCGCTCGGCAACTGCCACCAGCAGGCGGTCGCCCACGGCGTAGCCCAGGATGTCGTTAACGTGTTTGAAACGGTCCAGATTCAGCGTGATGACCGCCAGGGACTGGGTGTTGTAGCTACTGGGGTCGCGCTGGGCTATGACCTCCTGGATGGCGGTGCGAAAGCGCACCCGGTTGGGCAGGCGGGTCAGCCGGTCCCAATAGGCCAGTTGCTGGATTTCGTTGCGGCTGATGGAGATGCTTTTACGCATGCGGTCAAACGCGTTCGCCAGGTCGCCGATTTCGTCGCGCCGCTCGGTGTAGAGCATGCGCTGTTCGTAGTTGCCGCTGCCCAGGCGGTCCGCCCCCTCGACCAGTGAGCGCAAGGGCGTCGCGATGCGACGCGCTGCCCACAAGCTGCCCACACCAAACAGCAACAGACCGCCACCGGTTATCAGCAGCAAAAACAACTGCAGGTCGTTGAATGGCGCAACTGCCTGGTTCAGCGAGCGCAGCAGCAAGGTGTTGACATTGCCGCCTATGGTGGGTGGGTGCATGCTGCGGATGATCAGCGTATCGCCTTCGCTACGAAACTCAGACGCCGAGAGGCCGCTGCGCTGTAGGTCTGCCAGCTTCTGCGCAGACAGCGTCGTGATAGGGACGGTCGCGGACTGGCCGGGGCTGCTGACCACCGCCGCGAGCCAGACGCCGGACTGCGCATACAGGCTTTTTGCCAGCTTGTCGTCAGCCGCAAAGCCCATCAGTATCCAGCCGACCAGCAACGGTGAGCGCACGGGAGCCATCACAAACAGGTAGGGGTGGCCGTTCAGCAAGGCCAGCTGCCCACCTTTTCCCTTGGGCTCTCGCAGCGGTGCGGCAATCTGCGAAAACAGGGTCGCTTCCATCTTGAGCTGGCCTTCGTAGATCGCCACGGGGTTTAGCTGGGGGTCGAGGAATGCTGCGGTCCCTGCCTCCATGCGTTCGCTGAGATTTTCCAGGGCTGTACCCATCGTCTTCATGTCGTGCGAGCTGACCGCCTCGCGAAAGCCGTAGTCGGTCGCCTGTACTTCTGCCCCCTTGGTCAGGCGCTCAGCGTTTTGCTCGACCAGGCTGCCCCACACGCGCTCGGCCACTTCCAGATCTTTGGCCACTTGGGCGCGGGCGTTACGTTCAATGCTACTGCGCACCACCAGCATGCCTGCCGCCTGCACGAGCAACAGCAGCAGCATGGACATCATCACGATGCGGGTGGACAGGCGCCAACCGCCTATGTCGGGCCACCAGCTCCAGCGTAGTTTCATGGAGCCAGTCCTGGCACACGCACGCTCACATTGCCACCGGCGGCGGCCAGCGCCAGGGGCTGGTCTAGCGCGGGCGCACCGACTGGCAGGTTGGCATGCCAGATGCGCAGGTGGTAGTTGCCGGGAGGGACGTTATCGAGCTGGAACTTGCCATCCGCACCGCTGCGGCCAAAGTAGGGCGTTTCCACCACCACGATCCAGGCGACCATCTTGTCGTGGATATTGCAGCCCAGCACGGCGATGCCGGGCTTATTGAAGATCACCGGGTTGGCGGTGGTGCCCGCATACAGCTTGAGCTCAAAGGTATTGGTGGGCGAGAACGAATACACCTGGTGGCGCACCGTGTCGTGGTTGGGGAAGCTGACGGCGGTGCCCACGGTGACCACGCGAACCTGCGGGTCGAATTGCTTGTTGACCTGGGCGACTTCAGCGCCCTGCAGGGGCTTGACGGCGGCCTGGGCCTCGCGTGATTCCAGGAACACCACGGCTTCGCTCAGCGGTCGGCCGGCACCGTCCTGCACTTGCACCTGCAGCTTGGCGGCCAGCGCGGGCACAGCGGCGCAAAGGAAGGAGCTGAACAGCAAGGGTAGGCGCATGTTTGTCATTCGGGTAGGGGTGCGCTGGGCAAGACGCTACGAGATATTAATACGAGCAGCGCTTGGCAGGCTGGCCCGGCATCAAATACTTGCCCTTAGGTAGTGCGCGCCGGGGATGGGGTTGTGGTAGTACGGGGGAATGTCCTGAAAGCCCATATCTTCGTACAAGGTGCGGGCGGCTTCCATGTCGTCCAATGTGTCGAGCAGCACGCAGCTGTAGCCCATAGCGCGGGCACTGTCCAGGGTGGCCTCGACCAGCTGGCGCCCCAGGCCAAAGCCTCGGAAGGCCTTGCGCACAAACAGGCGCTTCATTTCGCAGGCGTTGGCGTAGTCCACATTGTCCAGCGGGCGCAGGGCGCAGCAGCCGGCGATTTCGCCGTCCACCAGGGCCAACAGCAAACTGCCGCGCGGCGCGGCATAGTCCCAGGGCAGTTGGGCCAGTTCTTCGTCAAAAGACTGAAAGCGCAGATCGATACCCAGCTGGGCCGCATATTCCTGGAAGATGCTGCGGGTGGCGTCCAGTGCGCCCACAGACGTGGGCGTCACGATCTCAATCAATGGAGTGGTCAAGGCGGGCGTTAGAGAAAAGCAACGCCGCCAGTTTAGCCCTGTACCGAATGCTTCAATTCGGACATGTGATGTGCTACTTTTTTTGTAGCTTCTGTCGCAGGTTCTGTCTGCGTTGGAGCGGTTTCAGGCTTCTGCCAGCAGTTTTTCGATCAGGCGGTGCAGGTCGTCAAAATCAGGCTCCCCCACGAAGCGTTTGACGATTTCACCGCGTTTGTTGACCAGAAAGGTGGTGGGTGTGAGCTGTACCTGGCCCCAGGCGTTGGCGGCCGCACCGGTGTTGTCTATCGCCACCTGGAAGGGCAGTTTGCGGGTTTCTGCGTAATTCACCACGTAGCTGGGCGGGTCGTAAGACATGGCCACCGCCAGGGTGTCAAAGCCTTGGGTATGGTATTTGTTGTAGGTCGCGATGATCTTGGGCATTTCGCCCACGCAGGTGACGCAGCTGGTGGCCCAGAAGTTCACCAGGGTGACCCGGCCCTTGAGGTCGGCCGTGGTTTTCTGGCTGCCGTCCAGCAGCACGTAAGTGGCCATGGGCGCCGCATTGCTGCTGCCTGCAGTCAGATAATAGGCCCCTGAACCTGCGGCCAGGATGGCTGCGATACCGGCTATGTAGATGGCTTTTTTCATTTCAAGGGGACCCTATGGAACGCCGCGATTTTAATTCCGCTTCACTTTCTGCGCTGACTTTGCTGCTCTGGGGCACAGCGCAGCAGGTGCATGCCCTGTCTCTTTCCGACCTGAGCGATAAAGAGGCCTCCCAGGGGCTGAAAGCCGCACTGGAGAAGTCCGCTGTGGCGGCCGTTGGTTTGCTGGGCCGCACCGATGGATTCCTGGGCAATGAAAAAGTTCGCATTCCTCTGCCTGGTTTTTTGGAAGATGCCGCCAAATGGCTGAAAAAGCTGGGCCAGGGCCAGCGCGTGGACGAGCTTGTCACCGCCATGAACCGCGCAGCCGAGGCCGCCGTGCCCCTGGCCAAGGACCAACTGGTCAGCGCCGTGAAAAGCATGAGCTTTACCGATGCCAAGAACATCCTGAGCGGGGGCGACACCGCCATGACCACGTTTTTCGCCGAGAAAACCCGTGAGCCGCTGTTTGGCAAGTTTCTGCCGGTGGTCACCCAGGCCACCGAGCGCGTGGGGGCCGCCGAGAAATACAACCAGTTGGCCGGCAAGGCCGTGGGCCTGGGTCTGCTGAAGCAAGAGGATGCCTCCATCCAGCAGTACATCACCCGCAAAACCCTGGACGGCCTGTACGTGATGATTGGCGAGCAGGAAAAGAACATCCGCCAGGACCCGGTGGGCACCGGCAGCGCGCTGCTGAAAAAGGTGTTCGGCGCTTCCTGAATGCGTTGTTTGCCTGTGTTTGTGCTGGCCCTGGCGGCCTGCAGCCCCACGCTGAACTGGCGCAGCGTGCGCTCGGACCAGCATGCCCTGCAGATGCTGTTGCCCTGCAAACCCGACAAAGGCACCCGCGAGGTACCGATGGCCGGCGCCAGCGTGCCGCTGGACATGCAGGGCTGCGAGGCCGGTGGCGCCACCTTTGCCGTTTCCCATGTGCGCTTGGCCGACCCGGCGCGGGCTGATGAAGCCCTGGCCGGCTGGAGGAGCGCCACGCTGGCGAATTGGCACGCCAGCGCGGTGCAGGAGCAGCCGTTTGCCCTGCCCGGCAGTACACCCCAGCCCGCCGGCGTGCGCTTGCAGGCCCAGGGCCAGCGGGCGGACGGCCGTATCTTCAGCGCCCAGGCCGTGTGGTTTGCCCGCCGCAGCCCAGCCGGCGTGGAACTGTTCCACGCGCTAGTGTTGGCCGACCAGCCTGATACCGCAGTAGCCGATACTTTTTTTGCCGGATTGAAACTTCAATGAGACGAACTGCGTCAGACCATAATAAAGCGCTATGAACAGCATTCTCATCATCGCCCACGCTCCGTTGGCCCATGCCTTGCGCGAATGCGCGTTGCACGTGTTCCCCGACTGTGCGGAGGGCGTGGTGGCGCTGGACGTACAGCCGCACACCTCCCCCGAAGAGACCTTCTCCATGGCGCGCATCGCCATGGAGCAGATGCGCTCCTCCCATTTTTTGGTGCTGACCGACGTGTTCGGTGCCACGCCCTGCAATGTGGCGCAGAAGCTGGTGGATGGCGTCAAATCCAAGCTCAGCACCGGCGTCAACCTGCCCATGCTGCTGCGCACTGTCAGCTACCGCCATGAATCGCTGGAGGCCCTGGTGTCTCGCGCGCTGATTGGCGGTTCGCAGGGCATCATGCAAGTCGCCATCACCGCACCCCAGAACCAAGCCCGCAAGAAGCATGATCAAAGCCACTACGACCATCAGCAATAAATTGGGCCTGCATGCCCGCGCGTCCGCCAAGCTCACCAAGCTGGCGGGCAGTTTCCCGTGTGAGGTCTGGATCGCCCGGGGCGAACGCCGCGTGAACGCCAAAAGCATCATGGGCGTGATGATGCTGGCCGCCGGCATAGGCTCCACCGTGGTCATCGACACCGATGGCCCGCAAGAGCAGGACGCCATGGACGCGCTGCTGGCACTGATTGACGACAAGTTTGGTGAAGGACAGTAATTGACGGCGCGGTCGCGTCACTTTTACTGCGGATAATTCATCCATGACTTTTTCCATCCACGGCCTTCCTGTTGCCCGCGGCATTGCCATCGGACGCGCCGTGTTGGTGGGCTCCAGCCGGGTCGAGGTGGCGCACTACTTCATCACGCCCGACCAGGTCGAGGCCGAGATCAACCGGGTGCGCGTCGGCCGCAATGCGGTGGTGGATGAGCTGCAGCGCCTGCAGCACGACATGCCCAAGGACGCGCCGCACGAGCTGGCCGCGTTGTTGGACGTGCACCTGATGCTGCTGGAAGACGAGACCCTGACCATCGGCATCAAGCACTGGATCACCGACCGCCTGTACAACGCCGAATGGGCGCTGACCACCCAGCTGGAGATCATCTCGCGCCAGTTCGACGAGATGGAGGATGAATACCTGCGCGAGCGCAAGGCCGACCTGGAGCAGGTGGTCGAACGTATCCTGCGCTACATGAAGGGTGTGGTGTCGCCGGTGGCACCCCCCGCGCCGGCGCGGCGCAAGTCTGGTGAAGGCCTGTTCCCCGACGAAAACCTGCCCGTGCCGCTGGTGCTGATCGCGCACGACCTGTCGCCGGCCGACATGCTGCAGTTCAAGCAAAGCGTGTTCGCTGGCTTTGTGACCGATGTGGGCGGCAAAACCTCGCACACCGCCATCGTAGCGCGCAGCATGGACATCCCGGCCGTAGTGGGCGCGCGTACGGCCAGCCAGCTGGTGCGCCAGGACGACTGGGTCATCATTGACGGCGACGCCGGCGTGGTGATCGTGGACCCGTCCACCATCATCCTGGCCGAATACGGTTTCAAGCAGCGCCAGGGCACGCTGGAGCGTGAGCGCCTGGTGCGCCTGCGCCACACGCCGGCCATCACCCTGGACGGCCAAAAGGTCGAGCTGCTGGCCAATATCGAGATGCCCGAAGACGCTGGCGGTGCAGTGGAGGCTGGCGCCCTGGGCGTGGGCCTGTTCCGCAGCGAATTCCTGTTCATGGGTCGCCAGGGCCGCCTGCCCGACGAGGAAGAGCAATACCAGGCCTACCGCCGCGCGGTGGAGGGCATGCAGGGCATGCCGGTCACCATCCGCACGGTGGACATCGGTGCCGACAAGCCGCTGGACAAGGGCCAGAAGGAAGACACCCACCTCAACCCCGCGCTGGGCCTGCGTGCCATACGCTGGAGCCTGGCCGACCCGGCCATGTTCCTGACCCAGCTGCGCGCCATTTTGCGGGCCGCCGTGCACGGCCAGGTGAATCTGCTGATCCCCATGCTGGCGCACGGCAGCGAGATACGGCAGACCCTGTCGTTGCTGGACTTCGCGCGGGCGGAGCTGGACAACCGGGGCACCGCCTACGGCCCGCTCAAGCTGGGCGCGATGATCGAAATTCCGGCAGCGGCGCTGTCCCTGTCGTTGTTCCTGAAGTATTTTGACTTTCTGTCGGTCGGTACCAACGACCTGATCCAGTACACCCTGGCGATCGACCGTGCTGACGAGTCAGTGGCCCACCTGTACGACCCGCTGCACCCGGCCGTGCTGCGACTGCTGGCTGACACCATCCAGGCCTGCCATGCGCAGGGCAAGGGGGTCAGTGTCTGCGGCGAAATGGCCGGCGATGTGGCCATGACCCGGCTGCTGCTGGGCCTGGGCCTGCGCAGCTTCTCCATGCACCCGGCACAGATCCTGGCAGTGAAGCAGGAGGTGCTGCGCGCCGACACCTCGCGCCTGGCACCCTGGGCGCAGGGCGTGCTGCAGTCCGAAGACCCGTCGGAGGCCATCAACCTGCCGCTGAGCGCCCGTAGCGAAGGCGTAGGGTGGGATTCCGGTATGGGGCCGCTGAGCACGTACTGAAATTCCGCCGCACGCCCGGGGCGTTACACAGCAGAATCAGGCACTGGCGCAGGTAATGCCTGCGCAAGCAGCTCCTGAATTTATAGCAACTAAGGTTTGGGAATGCGGATGCGGCTGATCATCAGCGAGCCCGACACCGCGAACATCAGCACCAGCGGGTGGAAGTGGAAGCCGCCCAGCTCCAGGCTGCCGAACCACAGGTTCTCGCGCAGCGCACCCGACCAGGCGGCCAGGGCCATGACAAACACGGGAATGATGGAGGTGGGGATGGGTGTGCCTTCGAAGTACTTCACCTTGTTGCCGCCGTCGGACAGCATTTCGGCCGTAACGTTGAAGCGCGCCAGCCGCGACACCCCGCAGGCCACAAAGAAGGCCAGCACGATGCGGTCATACAGGCCCTGCATGCCGCAGCCGTAGGCAATGATGGCGGGCGCCACGCCAAACGAGATCACATCGGCCAGTGAGTCCAGCTCGCGGCCCATGATGGAGGTCTTTTGCCGCCAGCGGGCGATCTTGCCGTCCAGTACGTCGAACACAAAGGCCGCCAGCACCAGCCAGCAGGCAAAGTACACATGCCGCACGTCGCGTATCTCCAGGTAGGTCATGATGGAGAACAGCGCGCCCACCCCGCACACGGCGTTTGCCAGCGTGAACCAGTCGGCCAAGTGGAATTCGCGGATCATCGAAAACGGCTTGGGCGGTGTACCGGGTGTCATGGGATATCAGTTCCTTTGGATGCAAGTAGATGGTCAACCCGCCAAGGATAGCGGCTGTGGCGGCGCTAGGCCACCTGCGCCGCAGGCCGGTTGTAGGGGATTTATAAGAAATAGGCCGCTAGCGCAGGTAGTGCCTGCGCGGGCAGCTCTTATTTCGATAGCGGCTTCAGCAGCTCCTGCAAATCATCTTCCGAGAACAGCGGCTCCTTGCGGGCCTGGGCGCCGCTGTACATGCTCTCGGCCAGAGCGGCCTTGCGGTCTTGCAGGGCCAGTATGCGCTCTTCGATGGTGCCCTGGGCCACCAGCTTCACCACCCACACGCTTTGGGTTTGGCCTATGCGGTGGGCACGGTCGGTGGCCTGGGCTTCTACCGCCGGGTTCCACCAGGGGTCGTAATGGATCACCGTGTCGGCCTGCGGCAGGTTCAGGCCCACGCCGCCGGCTTTTAGGCTGATCAGGAACAGCGGCACGGCGCCGCTGGTGAACTGCTCAATGATCTCGTCGCGTTTTTGCGACTGGCCGGTGAGCTTGGTCCAGGCGATGCCGCGTTTTTTCAGCTCCACCTCGATGCGCGCCAGCATGCTGGTGAACTGCGAGAACAGCAGCACCCGGCGGCCCTCGGCCAGCATCTCGGGCAGGACTTCCATCAGCTGCTCCAGCTTGGCCGACTGCTGCATGTTTTGCGCCGCCTCCAGCGGCAGCAGCCGCGGGTCGCAGCAGACCTGGCGCAGCTTCAGCAGGGCGTCGAGGATGGTGATGTGCGACTTCGCCAAGCCTTTGCCGCTGAGGGCTTCGCGCACGGCCTTCTCGGTGCTTAGGCGTATGGTTTCGTACAGGTCGGCCTGGGCGCCGGCCAGCTCCACGCGCATCACGGTTTCCACCTTGGGCGGCAGCTCGTGGGCCACCAGGGCCTTGGTCCGGCGCAACATAAAGGGCGTGATGCGCCGACGCAGCTGGGCCAGGCGCTCGCTGTCGCCGGCCTTCTCGATAGGCGCGCGGAACAGCGTATTGAACTGCGCCTGGCTGCCCAGAAAGCCGGGCATCAGAAAGTGGAACAGGCTCCAGATCTCGCCCAGGTGGTTTTCCATGGGCGTGCCGCTCAGCGCCAGGCGGTGCTGGGTGTTCAGTTCGCCCACCACCTGCGCGGCCTGGGTGCTGGCGTTCTTGATGTTTTGCGCCTCGTCCAGCACCACCGTGTGCCAGGGGGCTTGCAGCCAGCTGTCGCGGTCGCGCTGTAGCAGGGAATAGGGGGCAATCACCACGTCGTGGGCGTGCGTGGTGTCGGCCACCTCGTGGCGGTCGGCACCGTGCAGCACCAGGGTGCGCAGGCCGGGGCAAAAGCGCTGGGCCTCGCGCTGCCAGTTGCCCATCAGGCTCACCGGGGCAATGATCAGCGCTGGGTTGCTCAGCCGGCCGGCGTCTTTTTCGACCTGGATATGGGCTAGGGTCTGCAGCGTTTTGCCCAGGCCCATGTCATCGGCCAGGATGCCGTTTAGCCCCGCGCGGCGCAGAAACTGCAGCCAGTTCAGGCCCTGCTGCTGGTAGGGCCGCAGGCTGGCGTGGACGCTGGCGGGCAAGACCACCTCGGGCAGGGCTTGCTGGCCGGCCAGCTGGGCTACCAGTTCTTGCAGAGCGTGGGCTCCGCTCCATACCGCGCCCTGGCCCAGAGCGGCACCAGCGCGCAGCGCCTCCATGCGGCTCAGGCGCAGGCTGTCGCCGCCCAGGTCGTGCTGGCGGCTGCCCGCCAGTTCCAGCAGGGCCGAGAGCCAGGGCCGCAGCGGCTCGGTGGGCACGCGGATGAAGGCCTCGCCCTCGGGCTGGCGCAAAAAGACATGGGGCGGCAGCAAGCGTTCGCCGCTGTGCGCATCCACCGGGGCATTGGCCAGCTGGGCCAGCAGGCTGGGCAGCCAGGGCAGGATGTTGTGCCGCTGGCCGTTGATCTCCATGCCCAGCGACAGGTCGAACCAGGGCGATGCCTCCAGGTCGGCTGCGCCCTGGGGTTGCATTTCCACCTGCAGCACATCGGCGCGCTGAAGCCAGTGCTGCAGGGCGTCATCCTGGCTGACCTGGAAGCCGGCTGTGCGGAAGACGGCAAAGTCGTCGTCGGCCCAGTCCAGCCAGGGCTGCTGAGGCTGCTGGCCGGGAATTCCGTAGCCCGTGGTCGGCGAGCCTTGCAGGCCCAGGTCTTCAAGCCGGGCGCAGAGGTTTTTTTCGGCTTCCTGGTCGCGGAAGAGCAGGGTACGGGTGCTGCCGTTCTGCACCAGCACGGTGGGCTCGCGGTGGGCCCACTGGCCTTGCAGGCCGGCGTAGTCAAACGTCAGCTGCGCGCGCAACAAGCCGTGGCTGGCTTCGTCCTTGGGGCTGACCGGTGACAGGTGCAACAGACCGCGTGGTGCCAAGCCCTGTACCGAGGGCAGGGGCGTCAGGGTGGGCGGCATGGCCACGGCGGCCAGACGGCGAAGCAGCGGCGCCTGCAGCGGCTGCAGGGCAGACTGCGGCACGGGCGGCGCGTTCAGAAGCAGGGGCAGCTGGGCGGCGGGGATGCCCTGGGTCTGCGCCAGGCCGCAGCAGCCCTGAGCCAAGTCGAGGTACAGCGGCGGGTGGTTGGCGTAGATCTGCGCAGTGTCCTGGCCGCCGTCCAGTCGGGCGCGCAGATTCCAGAACGGTTCATCGGCCTTGCTGTCCTTGCTGGCCTGCCATTCCCAGGCCATGTCGCGCGGGGGGCTCCATTGCAGGGTCTTGCCCAGAAAGCCGCCGTCGGCCAGCGCAAACAGCCGTCCGGTGGCGGAGGCCAGCTGCAGCGCCAGCAGGCCGGCCGCACCGGCCACCACGGCGCTGATGCCGTAGGACGGGCTGGGCGAGGCCACGCTCTGGCCCTTCAGCAGTAGCAGCAGCTCCTGGTCTTGCGGGCTGGCGTCGTCCCACATGGGGTGGCCGGGCGTGGGCAGGGCGGCGATGCTCTTGGGCTTGCTCCAGTCGCCGTTTTTCTTGGGCCGGGACTTGTGCAGTTGAAGCTCCAGCATGCCCGCCAGATGCGCGCCCGGGCTGGGGCCGAGCACATAGACAAAGCTTTCCCATAGCTCGGTATGGGCGGCCGAGGGGCCGCGTTCCAGCGCATCGAACTGGGCCAGCCAGTGGCCCACCTTGGCCTGCGCCGCAGCGCGGCTGCGCTCAGTGGCGGCCTGGCGGGCGGCGGCCAGCTCCGCCTCGGTGGGTGGTTTGGCGGGCGGCGGGGTGTTGCTGGTCTGGGTGCGGTAGGCGGCTTTTAGCGACAGCGCGACTGCGTGCTTGCAGTCCACGCCCACCGGGCAGCTGCAGTCGGCATCCCAGTGCGTCAGCATGCCGTGCACATTGATGTGCAGGCGGATGTTTTGCGTGTACGGGCTGCGCTCACTGCCCTGCACCGACCCGCTGAGCTGCCAGCGCCCGTTGTCGATGGCGCGGACTTCCATGTCCAGCACCTTCTGGCCCCGGTACAGGGTCAGGCCCCGCTCCAGCACCGCGCTGGAGACGAAGTTGCCCAGGTTTCTAGGGTTGAACCACAGGCCCCCGACAGTTGCCATTTATTGCTGGGCTGCCAATGCGTGTTCGGCTTGTTGGTCGGCGTGGTAGCTACTGCGCACCATGGCGCCCACGGCGGCATGGCTGAAGCCCATGGCGTAGGCCTTTTCCTCGAACATCTTGAAGGTGTCGGGGTGCACGTAGCGCTTCACCGGCAGGTGGCTGTTGCTGGGCGACAGGTACTGGCCGATGGTCAGCATGTCGATGTTCTGGGCGCGCATGTCCTGCATGACCTGCAGGATTTCTTCG
>JAPLPK010000160.1 GCA_026400275.1 Burkholderiales bacterium | reverse complement strand
CTACTGCCCACCGCTTTTGTTCCACGGTGTATCTCATCTGCTTCATCTTCTGCCTTTTGTGCGCCGCCCCACTTTGCTACTAAATTCTGAGGCGACAACTATCCTGACATGAAGGGCTTTTGCGCAAAAGAAAAGGTTACTCGCCCGCCGGGGCGAACTCCCGGCCAGGGATCGCATGGATGCCAAGAACTATCCAGATCACCCAAAACCGTATGAAGTCTTCAAATAAAAAGCGACTCCAGCGCAAATTCCGTCTGCTCAAGCAGCTACGAAAAAAAGAGCACTTCCAGTCTTCACCATTTGAGGAAAAATGCCCACACATTCGGGAGCTACAAAGTTGCACCACGGTATAGTGATTCAGCAGTGCCATTCAACCCGACAGATAGTCCACAAAAGAACCATCCATGCCGAATTGGCTCACTCCTGCAATATCGTGCATTGCACTTGTCGTTTCAGGCATCACTGCCTGGCTGACATTCTTTCGCAAAGGTCGTTTGGCCATGACACAACCTACTACAGTGTTCTTCGGTCCGGATGGTCCAATGTTCGACAGTGGCAAGAACAAGGTGTACTTGCGCACCCTTCTCTACAGTACGGCCAAACGAGGTCACGTGCTAGAAAGCCTCTACCTCTCATTGCATCGAAACGAGACCAAACAGAACTTCAATATTTGGGTCTATGGCGACAAGGGCGATCTCAAGCGAGGAAGCGGTCTATTCGTACCACAAGAGGGCGTCACCTTTGACCATCACTTCTTGCTGCCCAAAGACGGCGCAAACTTCGCGTTTCTCGAAGGAAGCTATTCGCTATCGGTATTTGCAAGACAGGTTGGCCAAAGAGTGGCAACTGAGTTGCTGATTATTCGCCTGTCCATTAGCGAGTCTCAAGCAAAGATGCTAAGCCAACCTCGCACAGGCATCTACTTCGACTACAGCCCCGATCATCAAAGCTACCATGCACATATCCAGCATCGGCAGCGTATTGAGTCGTAACCCCCTCACCCCGCTACATCCATCCGCAACCCCTTAGGCAGCGGAAACTTCACCGTCTCTTCAATCCCATCCATCTTGCGCACCGCCACAGCACCCAGCGCACGGATGCGGTCAATCACCTGCTGCACCAGCACCTCGGGGGCAGACGCACCAGCGGTCAGGCCTACGCGGGCTTTGCCTTCGAACCAATCGGCTTGCAGCTCTTCGGCGCTGTCCACCATGTAGGCGGGAGTGCCCAGCTTCTCGGCCAGCTCGCGCAGGCGGTTGCTGTTGGAACTGGTGGGGCTGCCGACCACGATCACGATGTCTACCTGCGGGCTCATGATCTTGATGGCGTCTTGCCGGTTCTGCGTGGCGTAGCAAATGTCTTGCTGCTTGGGCTCACGGATCAGCGGGAAGCGGGCCTTCACGGCGGCGGAAATCTCGGCCGCGTCGTCCACGCTCAGGGTGGTCTGCGTGACCACCGCCAGCTTGGTGGTCTGGCTGGGCTGGACATGCGCCACGTCGGCCACGTCTTCCACCAGGTGGATGCCGCTGTCGAGCTGGCCCATGGTGCCCTCGACCTCGGGGTGGCCCTTGTGGCCGATCATGATGAACTCATAGCCCTCTTTGTGCAGCTTGGCCACTTCGACGTGGACCTTGGTGACCAGCGGGCAAGTGGCGTCAAAAATCTGGAAGCCGCGTGCCTCGGCTTCACGCTGCACCGCCTGGCTCACGCCGTGGGCCGAGAACACCAGGGTGGCACCGGGCGGCACGTCGTCCAGCTCTTCGATGAAGATGGCGCCGCGCGACTTCAGGTCGTTCACCACATAGGTGTTGTGCACGATCTCGTGGCGCACGTAGATGGGGCGGCCAAACTTAGCCAGCGCCCGGTCCACGATCTCGATGGCGCGGTCTACACCGGCACAAAAACCACGCGGCTCGGCGAGGATGATTTCTTCTGCGGAGCTCATAGCACGCCAATCAGTTGCACTTCAAAAGTCACGGGCTGGCCGGCCAGCGGGTGGTTGAAGTCGAACAGCACGGCGTCCGGGCTCTCGGCATTGCCCACCTGCTGCACGGCACCGGCGTAGCTGCCTTGGCCGTCTGGCGTGGGGAACTGCACCACATCGCCCACGTGATACTGCTCCAGCGGGTCGCCCAACTGGTTCAGCAGCTTGCGCGCAACCCACTGCTGCATGTCGGGCTGGCGGTCGCCAAAGGCTTCGCCGGCGGGAATATCGAACGAGGTGCGCGTGCCTTCCGGCAGGCCCAGCAGGCGCTGCTCCACAGCGGGTGACAGCTCGCCCGTGCCGAGGGACAGCGTGGCGGGCTT
Organism: Burkholderiales bacterium; assembly: GCA_026400275.1. GTDB lineage: Bacteria > Pseudomonadota > Gammaproteobacteria > Burkholderiales > Burkholderiaceae_C > Rhodoferax_B. The sequence continues at coordinate 17,290 of JAPLPK010000160.1, read as the reverse complement.
GTCATTGAAGGTGTTGATGATGTCGCCCGTGGGGCCGCTCAGGCGGTAATGCAGCGTGAGGAAGGAGCCCGACTGAACGACAGGCAAAGATGTAGAGGGCATAGGAGTCTCGGTAAACTGACCCCCATTGTAAAAGTCCGCCATGCCGCTTAAAGATTTACCCCCCGATGCCCGTCCACGCGAAAAGCTTTTGGCGCGTGGCCCTGCCGCCCTGAGCGATGTGGAACTGCTGGCCCTGCTGCTGCGCACCGGCATCCAGGGCAAGGGGGTTTTGCAGATGGCGCACGAGCTGTTGCAGCTTCCGGCTGCGAATACCGACGGATTTGGCGGCATTGCCGGCCTGCTGAATGCCACGGCCGACGACCTCAAGCGCGTCAAGGGCCTGGGGCCGGCCAAGCGCGCCGAGATCAGCGCCGTGCTGGAGCTGGCGCGGCGTGCCATGGCCCAGCGGCTGCAGGAAAGGCCCGCCTTCAGCGACCCGGGCGCCGTGAAGCACTATCTGCAGCTGCACCTGGCGGCCAAGGGGCACGAGGTGTTTGCCGTGCTATTTCTGGACGCGCAAAACCGCCTACTGGCGCTGGAGGAGCTGTTCCGTGGCACGCTGACGCAGACCAGCGTGTACCCCCGCGAGGTGGTAATACGCGCCCTGCACCACCAGGCCGCCGCCGTGGTGCTGGCGCACAACCACCCCAGCGGCTCGGTCCAGCCCTCGCGCGCCGACGAGGCGCTGACGCAGACTTTGCGCGCCGCATTGGCCCTGGTGGATGTGCGGGTGCTGGACCACATCATCGTGGCACCGGGCGAAGCCCTGTCCATGGCCGAGAAAGGACTGCTGTGATGAAGATCAGCTCGCTGCAGGACCTGAAGAAGATCCAGAAAGCCATTGCCGACGCAGCCGCGCTGCAAGCTGCGCAAAAGGCCGCCGAGCTGGAGGCGCAGCACCGCAAGGCCGCCCAGAAGAACCTGTTTGTGAATGCCGCAGGCGCAGTACACCGCTTGCCAGAGCAGCGCAAAGCGCTATTGAAAAAAGAGCAACCGCCGCCGCTGGCAATACAGCTGCAACGCGACGAACAGGCAGTGCTGGTGGAGGCCATCAGCGACGGCTTTGACGCCAGCAGCCTGCTGGAAACCGACGACACGCTGAGCTACCGCCGCCCCGGCATCGGCATCGACGTGCTGCAACGCCTACGCAAGGGCGAGTGGACCATCCAGCGCCAGCTGGACCTGCACGGCCTGCGCAGCGACGAGGCGCGCGATTCCCTCAGCGGCTTCATCCGCGAGGCCTACAAGCAAGGCATACGCTGCGTACGTGTGGTGCACGGCAAGGGATTGAGCTCGCCAGGCAAAACCCCGGTGCTGAAGGCCAAGGTGCGCAACTGGCTGGTGCAAAAGAACGAGGTGCTGGCCTTTGTGCAGGCCCGGCCCATGGAAGGCGGCGCCGGCGCCCTGGTGGTGCTGCTGCAGCCCAGCCGCATTGGCCCGGCCTGAGATTTATAAAAAATGAGCCGCCAGCGCAGTATCTACCTGCGCCAGCAGCTATTTAAACCATAGCAATATCAGACCGAGATGCCTACTGCCAGCGAGGCCGCGTAGCCGGCGCTGACACTGCCGGTCACGGTGGCCATTTCGGTGGAGGTGCCGTCGCTGAACACGTTGTCGGTGGCAAAGCTGATGTTGGCCAGGTTGGTCACGCTGGCCGAATAGCCGGTGCTGGCGTAGACCGTGCTGCAGATGTCGCGCGGCAAGGCGATCTGCGAGGTCAGCACCTGGTCGCCCGCCGGGTTGGTGATGGCCGCCGACAGGCTGGAATACACCTCAAAGTGGATGTGCGGCATGCGCCCAGAGTAGCAAGCGGGAAAGATAGTGGTGAAGGTCACGCTGCCATTGCTGTCCGTGACTTGCAGACCGCGCAGATAGTTTTCAGCCGTCACGCCACTGGAATACAGCGAGTAAAGGCCGTCGCGATTGCAATGCCACAGGTAAACGGCATAGCCCGCCAGCGAGGCGCAGCTGGAATTGGTGTTGGTCAGCGTCAAGGTGATGGTCAGCGGCACGCCGGGCGCGGTGGTGCTGCTGCTGCCAAAGCTGGAGCGGATGTCGCTGCGGTTGATGCCGGACTGGGTCAGTACGTTGACCGTGGTGCCGCTGAGCGTATTGGTGCCGTCCGCCGGGTACGGGCCATTGGTTTCGCTGGCCGTGTTGGTGCAGCTGCCGCTGGTGGTCGTTGTGGTTGTGGTTGTAGTAGTTGTTGTGGTGGACGTCGTGGAGCTGGTGCTGGAATCCCCACCGCCGCAGCCGGAGAACCCCAGCACAGCCAGCGGCGCCACGCTGCCCACCCCTAGCCAACGCAGCGCGCGGCGGCGCTCTGCCAACATATTTTCGAGTACGGCCAGATCCTGGGACAGGCCGTGGAGGCGCTCTTCATGCATGGGTTTTCTCCTGTAGTCGGTGGGGCGTGGAATCAAAATAAACAATCAATCCAGCTGCACCGAGCGCAGCTGCAGGGTCTTGCCGTCAGAGGCCAACAGGGCCTGCACCTCTACCTGCTTGCCCACCAGCGTGGCGGGGCTTTGGGAGAAATAGGTATTGCTGTCCCAGGTGGCGTTGACGTTGCCCATGTTGGTGCTCAGCACCAGGCTGCTGGCAGCGGTTTGCACACTCAGCACCTGGCCGCGGGTGTCCACCACCGCGTTTGCGGGGACGGAGGTGCTGCAAGTCACCTTGCTGGCCATCAGTGGCTGGCCAGGCGCCTGCAGACGGCCTTCGACGGACAAACTGACCTGGGCGGTCAGTGCGACGCTGCGGCAGTTGTTGTCGATCACCGACGCGGCGGCCTGCACCCTCACGCCGCGCAGGCTGAAGAGCACTGTGCTGGGGGTCCAGTCGATGCCGCTGGTCACGCCCATCAGCACGGTGACGGCACCCTGGTCGTCATGTCCGCCTGAGCCGGTGCGCGTGCTCACCGCGCTGGCCACCAGCGTGGAGCCCACACGCTGCACGTCCATGCTCACAAACTGGCCCTGGGCCAGCGCCGATGTGTCCACCACCAGGCTACTGGGCAACTGCACCAGGGCGCCCTGCACCACCACGGTACGGGCGCTGGCGTTGTATTCGGTGGCCAGGCCGCTCAAGCGCAGGGACTGGCCGCTGGCCAGGTCCAGCACATTGCTTTCCGAGCGCAGCACACGCGTGGCGGGCACGGGGACCGAGGCGAGGCTTGTCGCAGTGGCCCAGACCTGCACCACCTGGCCGTTGGCCAGGTCGCCGGGCAGGCTGCTGGACTGCACCAGGGTGCCGGTGGCGCTGTTCAGGCGGAAGCTGGTGCCCGACAGGGCTTGCACCACGCCGCCCAGCTGCACCACGCTGGGCGCGCTGGACTGCTTGGCCAGCCGGGTCGCCACCAGCACATAGCTGGCGCTGCCGCTGTCCCAAACCCAGCAGCCGTATACGTCTACGGTGTCGCCCACAGCAATGTCGCTGGCAGCGCTGTAGCCGTCCAGCACGGTAGCGGTGCTACGAGTCGCATCGCTGCTGGTGCTGACCAAACGCACGGTCTGGCCCAGCACCTGCAAGCGGCCATTGCTGTCCGGCACGGTGGTGACGCTGCCCAGCAGTTGCGACACCACCTCGATGCTGAGCGCGGCATTGCTGCCCTGGTATTGCAGCCGCACCCGCTGGCCCAGCTGGGCCGTGGTGTTGACCAGCGCGCCGGTAGCGTCGCGGCGCTGCACGGTGGCGCTGGTATCGCTGTATTCCACGCCGTCCACGATCACACTGCCAAAGCCGCTGACCGTGCCGCTGGCCTCGCCCGTGCCACCGCTGCCCACACCGGCCACCGTGCCGCCGCCACAGCTCTCCAGCAGCAGCGCCAGCAGCATGACGGCCAGGCTGGCCAAAATGGCGGCCAACCAGCCCTGCCACTCCCTGCCAGCACCACCCAGGCGGCTGGCACCGTCGGTGGGGTCCATCTGGATGCGGGTGTCTGCTTTAACCATGGTCGGGTGCGTCCTGCGGGTTGTTGTTCTGCGGGGGTGGGGGGGGCACGGGTGCCATGGGGGCGGTCAGGCAGAACATGCCCAACCGGATGCGCTGGTTCCCTCCAGCGGGTTCATCTTGTTCACACAAAGGGATGGCCGCCTTGACCATGGCGGCCATCACGTCACGCCACAGGCTGTTGGCCAGTTGCTCCAGCTGCTGCACCGACTGCGGACTGAGCCCGTCGGCAAACACGCTTTGCTCCAGGAAAGTCTTGCCGTCACCCGCGCTGAGGTTGTGCACCCCGGCTTCGATATGGTCGGCCACGCTGCCGGCCAGCAGGCGGCGCGCCTCTTCCAGCGAGGTATTGGGTACAAAGGCCTGGCGCCGCAGCAGCACCTGGCCATCGGCCTCTTCAACCACGTCCAGGCGTACCAGCTCCAGCAGCACAGAACGGGGATGGATGTCTTTGGACACGGAACGGGCCAGGCTTTCAAACGAGGCCTGGGCACCGGCAAACGGCAACACGTCTGGCAGGTCGGAGGCCAGCCAGCGCGTCATCACCTGGCTGGCGGGTGTGGGCTTGCCCAGGCGGGCCCGCACATCGGCAGCGCGCTCGGTATGCGCGGCAGCCCGCACATCCTTGCGGTGCAGTCCGGACAGCAGGCTGACCGCCGAGTCCGTCTGCTTGCCGCCGATGCGTGTCAGCTCGGTGCGCGCCGCCTCCAGGAACACCGGCTTCAGCGCGGCCGTCAGATCGGTGTAACCCACCCCGGAACGCAGCAGCCACACCACCAGCGGCTGGAGCATGGCAAGCACCTGCTCCAGCACGGGCTGGCCTGGCGTGGGTGGAAGAGTTTCAGACATGGCTCAATTGTAAATGGGAAATTTACCCATTACAAATAAAAGCTGCCGCCGTAGCTACGCGCCATGCAAATCACTATTAATTTAATAGCTACTCGCGCAGATATCCTCTGCGCAAAAGCCCTAAAAGACCAAGCTGTTACATAACCGACATCAAGCGACCAAACCCAGGTAGTCCGCCAGTATCAGCGCCGCATCGTCGGTAAACAGGCCTTGCGCCAGTTGCTCGGCCAGCACTGCGGGCGGCAGTAGGGCAAAGGCTTGCACCTCGCCATCTTGGTTGGCCGGGGCCACGCCCTCGGCCAGGGTGCAGGCGTACCAGTGGATGTGCTCCACCACATACCCGGCGCCACCGCTGTCGGTGCTGGGCCGGCGGGTGGTGAGGCGGCCGCCCAGGCGCAGGTCCTGCATATGCGGCGGGCGCAGGCCGGCCTCCTCCCAGGTTTCGCGCTCCAGCGCGGTGGGGATGGAGTCCGCCGCCGACACCATGCCGCCCACCAGGGTGTCCCAGCGGCCGGGGTCGTTGGGTTTGCTGTCCGAACGCTGCTGCACCCAGACCCGGCCGTCCGGCGCGGCGCCCACCAGGTGTACGGCGCAGGTGGTGATGCCCAGGGCGCGCACCACGCCGCGCTCCACCGTGGCGACGACGCGGCCGTCGGAATCGGGCACGGCAAGCTGCTCGTCACGCCAAACATGGGCCAGGCCCGCCCCGCGCAGCACATGGGCCAGGTGCGCCAGGCTGTGCGTGGGCTCGCCCTGCAGTTGCCAGCCCAGCTGGCCGTATTGCTCTACTTTCAGTAGCACCTTGCGCAGGTAGGGTATGCGCTGCAGGTCGATTTTGGCCATGAACTCGGGCTCTACCGAGCCGATCTGCACCGCGCCAGCCCACAGGGGCAAGCGGGGCCGTGCGGGCGGCTGGTCGGCCTCGGCGCGCAGCTTCTTCAGCCAGCTCATAAGGTGAGGATGGTGCAGCCGGTGGTCTTGCGCGCCTCCAGGTCGCGGTGGGCTTGCTGCACCTGGGCCAAGGGGTAACGCTGGCCGATGTGGATCTGCACCTGGCCGCTTTGCACCACGGCAAACAGGTCGTCGGCCATGGCCTGGGTACTTTCGCGGGTGGCCATGTGGGTGAACAGCGTGGCACGGGTCAGGTACAGCGAACCCTTGGCGCCGAGTATGCCGGGGGCAAACGGCGCCACCGGGCCAGACGCATTGCCAAAAGATGCCAGCAAGCCAAAGGGGCGCAGGCAGTCCAGCGATTTATCAAACGTGTCCTTGCCCACCGAGTCGTAGACCACCTTGACGCCTTGGCCGCCAGTGATTTCCTTGACCCGCGCAACAAAGTCTTCCGCTGCGTAATTGATAGCATACGCCGCACCATTGGCAAGCGCCAAAGCACATTTTTCTGCAGAACCTGCTGTACCGATCAGTTGCAGGCCCAGGGCCTTGGCCCACTGGCTGGCGATCAGGCCCACGCCACCCGCAGCGGCGTGGAACAGCACGAAGTCACCAGCCTGCAGGCCGCCTTGGGGCAGGGTCTTTTTCAGCAGATATTGGGCGGTGAGGCCCTTGAGCATCATGGCCGCGCCGGTCTCGAAGGAGATGGCATCGGGCAGCTTGCAGACGCAGGTGGCCGGCATGACGCGGCGCTCGCAGTAGCTGCCGGGTGGGTTGCTGGCATAGGCGGCGCGGTCGCCTACCTGCAGGTGCGTCACGCCCTGCCCCACGGCCTCGACCACACCGGCGGCCTCCATGCCCAGCTGCACCGGCAGATTTTGCGGGTACAGGCCGCTGCGCTGGTAGACGTCGATGAAGTTCAGGCCGATGGCGTGGTGGCGAATACGGATCTGGCCGGGACCGGGCTCGCCTACGGGGATGGTGACCAGCTCTAATTGCTCAGGGCCGCCGTGTTGGCGTATTTGGACGGACAGGCTGGTGGTGGGCATAAAAATCCTTGCTCAAAACAATGTGCCGGCATGGTGCCATGAAACCCCGGTTACAGTGCGCGCCATGCAACAAGGCCTGACGCTCCGTACCGCCCTTCTCCTGACCCTGGCACCGCTGTTGTGGGCTGGCAATGCTGTTGTGGGGCGCATGGTGCATACCTTGGTGCCGCCCATCACGCTGAACTTCATCCGCTGGGCACTGGCCTTTGCCATCCTGCTGCCCTTGGCGGGCTGGGTACTGCGGCGCAACAGCGGGCTATGGCCGCATTGGCGGCGGTTTGCGCTGCTGGGTCTGCTGGGCGTGGGCCTGTACAACGCGCTGCAGTACATGGCGCTGCAGACCTCCACGCCCATCAACGTGACCCTGGTGGGCGCTAGCCTGCCCATGTGCATGCTGGCTGTAGGCGCCCTTTTTTTTGGCGCCCGCGTGACACGCCGGCAGGTGCTGGGCGCGCTGCTGTCGCTGGCTGGCGTGCTGCTGGTGCTGTGCCGGGGCGAATGGCAGCAGCTGCTAGCGCTGCGCCTGGTGGCGGGTGACATCTTCATGCTGCTGGCCACCGTGTCCTGGTCGTTCTACAGCTGGCAGCTCAGCCTGCCCAAAGACCCGCCGGCCATACGCGCCGACTGGGCCGCGTTTTTGCTGGCGCAGATCAGCTTCGGCCTGGTGTGGTCGGGGGCCATGACGGCGGTGGAATGGGGTGTGGGCGCGGCCCCGGTGCAATGGGGCTGGCCGCTGGCCGCCGCTCTGGCCTATGTGGCGGTAGGCCCGGCGGTGCTGGCCTACCGCTGCTGGGGTGCGGGGCTGCAGCGGGTGGGGCCGAATGTGGCGGGCTTCTTCATCAACCTGACACCGCTGTTCGCAACCCTGCTGTCGGCTGCCTTTCTAGGCGAGTGGCCGCATCTGTACCACGGGCTGGCGTTTGGGCTGATCGTAGGGGGTATCGTGGTGTCGTCGCGCCGTTGATAGGTCTCAGGTCTTCCAGAGGTTGCCGGCGAAGCGCGTACCGAAGCGCAGCTTGCTGCGGTCCCAGGGGGTAAAGCGGGGGATCTGGAACGGGTCGGTGCCACTGCGGGCCGCGCCCCAGGTGGTGGACACGGCGGCGTCAAAGCCCAGTTCACGCACGATGTCCACGCTTTCGGGGATGTAGTCGGTGCCAGGTTTGCCATTCGGGTAGGCAAACAGGCCCACGCGCTCGCCCAGCAAGTCCTGCAAAAACGCCCTGCTCTCGCCGATTTCGGCGCGCGCGGCATCGGCGCCCAGTTTGGCAAGAATCGGGTGGGTGCGGGTGTGGGCGCCGATCTGCATGCCGGCCTGGCGCAGTTCACGCACCTGCTGCGAGGTCATCATCAGGTCGTCAGGCGGGCGCACACCGGCGCAGACGGCGATCTGCTCGGTCAAGGTTTTGCGCTGGGCCAGTGGCAGGTATTTGATCTGGCCGATGATGGCCTGGATGGCCTCGCGCTTTTGCACGGGGCTGCTTATGGCGTACTGGCCCAGGTAGCCACTGCCGTCAGGCTTGGCCAGGGACGACAAATCCAGCTGCGCCTGGGTGCACAGGCGCACGGATTCGATCACGGTGTCGTTCCACATGCGGCCGCCATCCAGGAAGTCGGTGGCAATGAAGAAGGTGGCCTGCAGGCCGTGGCGCGCCAAAATGGGCTGGGCCACGGTACGGTTGTCGGCATAGCCATCGTCAAAGGTAATGGCCACGGCCCGCTCGGGCAGGCTGCGGCTTTGCAAGCGCTGGGCCGCCACATCTAGCGGCAGCACATTGCACCAGGACTTCATCCACTGGCAAATGGCGTCAAAAGCTACGGCATCGACCTCACCCGGAAAGATGGGGTCAGGCTCGGGCAGCACGCGGTGGAAGATCAGCACCGACAGGCGGCCCCGCTCGCCTGCGGGGGATAGGTGTTTCAGTACCGTTTTAAACATGGATTACTTGGGTTTGACCAACCGGGCCATGCCGGGGATGTTCTTCCAGCCCGGCACATAGGCCGGCTCGCGCAGCCAGCCCTTGGTTTGCACCCAGACCCTGGTCAGCACCACCAGCACCATCACGTTGTAAGGCAGGTCGAAATAGGCCAGGCTCAAAAAGGCCCCGCCCACGGCATAACCCAGCAAGCAGACTTGGCACATGGCACCCAGGTCCACGCACCAGGCCGCCTCAGGAATCTTGGCGCAGTGGGTACGCAGCCAGCCGGCAGAACGCCAGGTCATCACCCAAATGGACAAGAACAGGAACAGGCCAATGAAACCGTGGTTGCCCAGCACCTGGAAGTAAATGCTGTGGGCCGCATGAACTGCATCCGGGTAGGGTGAATACAGTGCAAACAGCTCCGGCCGGGCCGCGTCAAAGCCCACACCCGTAGGGTAGTGGAAAGCGATGTTCCAGGCATTCCACCAGGCAGAGATACGGCCCATGGAGGATTCGTCTTGCTCATATTCACCGATGGTGGACATGCGGCCCATCCATTCGCTGGGCATGAATGCAATCAACAAGGGCGCCACCAGCGCCAACACCATGCCTACCACAAGTTTGTTCTTGCCGTTCCACCACATGAATGCAGCCATGGCACTGATGGCCAACAAGGCACCCCGCGAATAGCTGCCGACGGCCGCTATGGCACACAGTACTGACATAGCCGTCATGGCGTGGCGGCCCCAGCGCGAATTGAGCTGCAGCTGCAAAAAGCGCAACAATGGGATCGCCATCACCAGGGACAGGGCGAACTCGTTGTTATCTTCGATGAAGGAGCCCGGTGGCCCCCACACCCGAAAGTTGCCCCCGGTCAGCAAGGTAAACAAGCCGCCTTTGGCACCCAACAAGGCCAGCGAACCGGCGCACACCCAGGCCAGGGCCAGAATGTGCTTTTTGCTGTGCAACAGGACCAGCGCAACCAGGATCATCAGGTCCACCTTCATGACCTTGTTCCATTGCCAGTAGTCGCCTGACGGATCCAGGCCCAACACGGTCGAAATGCATATCCAGACTATGAATACCAGGAACACCACGACGACCGGCGCTTTGAAAGGCGAAGCCCTATCCCGGGTCACCAGCAAGCCCAACACGGTGGCACAAAAAGCCATCATCGCGACCGGCGCATCGAAGGCAAAACCATAGGTGTAGCGGTGCGGATTCATGATGCTCAGCCATGTCCACAGCATCACGCCTATCCATGCCTGGCGTACGGCCGCGATAGCGCCCAGCAGCACCAGGCCCACAATCAATACGTCACGCATGCGGGTCTCCTCTGGCCTAGACGGCGTGGCTTACGATGTAGCGGAATTTGCCGGATTTCTCGGCGGGGATGGCGTCCACCAGATCCACCTGCACCTGCACGCCTGCCCCCAAGCGGCGCTTGAAGCCCTCAACGATCTGCGCCGGAGCATCCGGCAGAAAACCAGGCCCTGCCACCAGCAGTACCCGGGTCTTGTCGCGCGACTCCTGCACCACCTTGAATGACTGGACGCCCGCCAAGTCGCGCAGAATGTAGATCAGCGAAAGGCCATGCATCACGGTGCCATCGGCAGCAATCACGAAGTCGGTGCTGCGTCCCTGGATCTCCTTCAACAAAGGCAGGCCGCGGCCACAGCCACAGGTGGCGGTGTCGAGCACGCCGATGTCACCCGTGCGGTAGCGGATGAACGGAAAGTCCTGCGTCGCCAAATGCGTCACCACGATTTCACCGGCCACACCAGGTGGCTGCACCTCACCCGCTTCGTTGATGATTTCCACCACCAGATCTTCGGTGGTGATATGCATGCCGCCAGCCGGGCATTCATGGGCAATGAAACCCGCATCCCGACCGCCATAGCCGTTCGCTACAGGGCAGCCAAAAGTCTGGCCTATGGTGGCGCGTTGGTCGTCGTACAAACGCTCCGATGTCACAAACGCCACCTTGATACCCAAGTCATCCAGGGCGATGCCGCGCTTCTGCGCGTGGCGCGCAATCAGTGTCAGTGCTGACGGGTACCCAAACAGCATTTTGGGGCGCGTGCTGCGGATGGTCGCAATAAAGCCGTCCAGCTTGGCCTCCGACATTTCAAATGCCGGTAGCAACTGGGTACGCATCAAGGTATCGCGCACCAGCTTCACGCGGTCCTGCGTGCCCAGCTCAATCGGCGAGCCCCACACCACAATCTCAGGATCGCCAATATCTACACCCCACCAACGGGTCGCTCGCCATTTGGCGGCCACGTCATGGCTTACGCGCTTGGTACCGATGAAAAACACCAAAGGCTCGCCTGACGAGCCTCCGGTATTGAAACGGGTCAAACCCTGGGCATTGGCATGCCTAAGGCCATCTGTGTTGGCCCTGATGCTAGCTTTGGTGAGAAATGGCAATCTGGCCAGGTCGCCTACCGACGAAACCGTTGCCGGATCAAAGCCAGTCGCTGCAAACAGGTCACGGTAGTAAGGCACATTGACCGCGACCTCGGCCAGAAATGCGCGCAGCCTCTGCAACTGGTAATCCGCCAGCTGTGCGGAAGACCACCATTGGGCATCTTCCATATGGCGGTGCACGGCAACCGTGGTGTGCTTTTTAAGCCGCTCTTGCAGCGGGAAAAGCACGTTGGAGATCAGCTTTGTGTACAGATCCATTTTTTGAATATTGCCAGGCAACAAAAATTAGCGAGAAGCGCCTATGGCACTCGTGTACTGGGCTGCCAGCAGAGGGCCGACCTGGCTCCAGGTATAGCGCTGCACCCGGGCCAGACCGGCGACATGCAGGCGCTCCCACAAAGGGGCCTCTTGCAGCAAGCGCAAGCAGGCATGGGCCATCGCCTCGGCATCCCCGGCGGGTACCAGCAGCGCCGTTTCTCCATCTTCCACCATATAAGGGACCCCGCCCACGCGCGTACTGACCACCGGTACACCACTAGCCATCGACTCCAGCAGTGAATTGGGCATGTTATCGGCAAGGCTGGGATTCAACATGACATCGGCCTCCCGGTACAAGGCGGCCATGGCATCTCGGTCCAAACGCCCCGTGAATTGCACGGCCTGGTTCAGGCCCAAATCAGTCACCAGTTGGCGCAGTTCAGCCTCTTGCGGCCCACTTCCGGCAATGGTCAGGCGTGCGGCAGGCGCATTCGAGCGAACAATATGAAACGCCCGTATCGCCGTGGCGTTGTCGTATAAGGGCTCCAAATTGCGGGCCACCACCAAATGCGCCGAGGCACCCACACGCGGGCCACGTGTGCTAAACCGGGCCAAATCAATGATGTTGGGCACGATCGTAGACGGCATGCGAAAGCGGGCAAATATCTCTTGCAGAAAAGCCGACGGTACGATCAGCTGCGCAGTACGGGCCATGGAGACGCGGACAATAGACTGGGCACTTTTCAGAAATTCCGCCGCTTCGCCGCCCCGGTAGTTCACCACTACCGGCACACCGCGCAGCCGCCCTACCCAGATCGCGGGAGCCGCAAACAGATGCCAGGACCAGCCTGAATTCGCCATGATGTGCAACACATCGCTACGGCCCGCCGCGCGCCACAAAGCCCATATGTACGGAACCAAGCGGAACAGTGCGCGAGCCCCGGGCAAACCGGCGGCCCACGCTGGACGGTACGGCGCATTGGTTTGGACCAGGGTCACCTCGGCCTGGCCCGAACGCAGCAATTCAGCCAACTGCCGGGTCTGGTTGGCCATGCCGCCAGCGGGCGGTGGCAATGGCCCGACCAGCCCCACACGAATGCCAGAAAAGCTCATCCAGCCACGCGATCTGTTAGCGCAGCATAGGGGGCAGAATAATTTGCAATGCTTTTGGTCCAGTTGCGCTCGGTCTCAACAAACTTGCGGCCAGCAGCACGCAGTTGCGCCCAACGTTCGGGCTCTTGCAGCAACTTGACGGTGGCGTCGGCCAAGGATTCAACGCTGCCGGCTTTAAACAGTACGCCCGTGACGCCATGGCGTATCAGCTCCTTGTGCCCCCCGACGTCGGACGCTACCAGCAAACGTCCTTGCGCCATGGCCTCCAAAGGCTTGAGGGGCGTTACCAGTTCGGTCAAGCGCATGGAATGGCGCGGATAGGCCAACACGTCCACAAGGTCGTAATAGCGCTGCACTTCGGTGTGCGGCACACGCCCGGTGAACACGACTTTATCTTTCAAACCCAATGCCTGGGCCTGGGCTTTCAAGGCCGCGTCCTGCGGACCACCGCCCACCAGCAGCACGCGGACCTGGGGCATTTTCTCCAGAATGGCAGGCAAAGCCGCCAGCAAAATGTCTAGTCCCTCATACGCATAAAAAGAGCCAATGAAACCCACGATGGTGCAACCCGCAAGGCCTAGCTTAGCCTTCAGGCCACCATCAGGAACGCCGCCCACGTCAAAGGCATCGATATCGACAGCATTCGGAATCACGGTCACTTTGTCTGCGGCTATGCCCCGCGCGACAATGTCAGACCGCAGCCCTTCGCAGATGGTAAAGACATGGTTCGCCTGCTTCAGCGCCCGAGTTTCCAAGCTGCGCGTGAAGCGATAACGCAGACTGCCTTCTTCTGTTGTGCCGTGGTCCACGGCAGCGTCTTCCCAAAAAGCACGCACCTCGTACACCACAGGAATCCCCAAGCGCTTACCCACTCGCAAGGCCGGCAATGCATTCAGAACCGGAGAATGGGCATGCAAGATATCCGGCCGCAGCTGCTCTGCAACCTCTTGCAAACGACGCTCTACCTGGCGCATCAACGCCAACTCCCCCAAGCCAGGCAAACGCATGACACCAGACTCTGGCGCAGGTGTGCGATAAAAATGCCAGCCGTCCACCGTTTCCTCCAGGCCACTTTCAGCAGTGTGCTTGGGCGTGGTGAGATGAAAGGTTTCCCAGCCTAGCTTGCGCTGCTCCCGCAAAATGGACAGGGTTCGAAAGGTATAGCCGCTATGCAGAGGGATGGAGTGGTCCAGTACATGCAATACCCGCGTCATACTGCCACGCCCTCAGCCTGTACTGGCATCGCAATTTCACCCTGCATCACATTACGCAAAAAAGCTTCAAACATCAGCAGCGTCCACAAAGGGGCGCTGTAATCACGGGCACCCGAGTCATGCGCATTGACCAGATGCTCCAGATATTCACGGTTGAACCAACCGGTTTCCGCCAGGCGAGGGCCCAGCACGGCATCACGCACGCGCTGGCGTAAAGGCCCTCGGAACCAACGCGCCAAGGGCACGGAGAAACCCATCTTGGGTCGGTACAGAATATCGTCCGACAGACGCGGCTCCATCGCCTTTTTGAGCAAGTACTTGCCCTCTTGCCCCTTGATCTTGAGAGAAGAAGGCAAAGTCGCCATCCACTCAACCAGCTCATGGTCCATCAAGGGCTCGCGTACCTCCAGAGAGTGGGCCATGCTGGCACGGTCCACTTTGGTGTTGATATCGCCTACCAAATAAGTCTTCAAATCCAAATACTGGATCAAGGCAAGCGGATCGTCGGTGTTCGCCTTGGCCGCGTGGTAATCAAACACCTCTTGGGCGTTGTAACCCGCAAGCTCACTCTTAAAGCGCTTGCTGAACAGTTGCTCGCGCATGGGGTCACGCAGTATCGAGACTGAATGAAAATATGCCTCTACGGAACTACGCGAAAGACCTTCAAACGTGGTCTTGGCCCTGAAGATGCGAGGCGCCCAATCGGCCTTGGGATACAGACGCCCCAATGTTTTGAACAAGGGCTGCCGCAAGGCCTGCGGCATGGAGGCGCGCATCTTCTCCTCCATCAAGTGCAAGCGGTAACGCCGGTAACCGCCAAACGTCTCATCACCACCATCCCCCGACAATGCCACCGTCACATGTTTACGGGCCAACTCGCATACACGGTAGGTAGGAATCGCCGAACTATCCGCAAATGGTTCGTCATACAGACTGGCCAAGGTATCTATCAGATCGAAATCGTCGCTCTTCACCGTCTCTACGCGATGATTGGTGTGGTAACGGTCTGCCACAGTCTGTGCGAAAGCAGACTCGTTGAAAGCCGGATCATCAAAAGCGATAGAGCAGGTATTGACGGGCTCAGAAGACAAATCGGCCATTTCAGCCACTACCGCACTGGAGTCCACACCACCCGACAAAAATGCACCCAGTGGAACCTCTGCAATCATCCGCAAACGCACAGACTCTTTCAGCCTAGCATCCAACTCCGCGCAAGCCTCTTCCAAACCTATTTTGCTATCCAGACTAAACCGCACGTCCCAATACTGCTCGGGTTCAGCCAAGGCCTGCCCTCTGCGCAAGGTCAGCGTATGCGCTGGTGAAAGCTTTTTTGCCTGGCGAAAAATGGTCCGCGGCTCAGCAACATAGCCCAATGCAAAATATTCCTCCACGGCCAGCGGATCCATATCCCGCTTCAAGCCGCCATGGGCCAACAATGACTTGAGTTCCGAGCCAAACAGCAATGTCCCGTCGTCTAAATGGGCGTAGTACAAGGGCTTGACTGCCAACCGATCCCGCGCCATGAAAAATGTCTGCTGGTTGCGGTCCCACAAGGCGAACGCAAACATACCGCGGAAGCGCTTGACGCAATCTTTGCCCCAAGCCTCCCATGCATGGACAATCACCTCCGTATCGCTGCGCGTCCGAAATACATGGCCTAAGGCCTGCAGCTCCGGAATAAGCTGTTGGTAGTTATATATCTCACCATTGAACACTACAACTACCGAGCCATCTTCATTGAAAAGAGGCTGTTGGCCTGTAGCCAAATCAATAATCGACAGACGCCTGTGTCCAAGACCCAAGCCCGGTTCCAGATAAAGATCACCCTCCACCGGTCCACGATGGTGTTGTGACTCATTCATGCGATGAAGCACCGCACGGTTGATATCTCGGCTGCCACGCGTATCAAAAATGCCAACGATTCCGCACATGGTATTTATTTTGTATTGAGAGGTGTTTGGACAGCAACCGTTGCCGCACCCAGAAGGCGATCGTACAAGCCTTGGTAGGTTGCGACCATGGCAGCCATGCTAAATTTTTCTTCGGCAAGCTGGCGCCCTGCTCGTCCCATACTTTTGGCTAAAACAGGTGCCGTCGCGAGCTGCACAAGACTGCGCGCAAGTGCCTCTGGATCATTAGACGGTACGAGCAGCCCAGTTTCCCCTTGCACCACCAAGTCCGCATTTCCGCCCACCTCAGTAGCGATCACAGGTAAACCACTCGCCATCGCTTCCAGAATAGTGTTCGAGATACCCTCGGCAAGCGATGGCAACACAAAGCAGTCCAAGCTGCGCATAAGTTCCGCGATGTCCTGGCGCTCGCCAGGCAGCCAAGAAATATCGGATAAGCCGGCGGAATCCAAGATGGCTTGGCATTGCTCCCGCAACGGGCCATCTCCCACCATCACAAGCCGCAAATAAGCTTTCAAATCTGGCGCAATTTCAATCGCTCGAACAACCGCTTTGGACAAAGTAAGCTGATCCTTGACAACCTGCATACGCCCTACAGTACCCACAATCCACTCGTACGGTTGCCTAAAGGGGAAATCAGCGGGTAAAGCGTCCAAATCCGAGTCGAACGGACGAAACTTTCCAGAATCAACGCCGTTGTATGCCTGTGTTACCCGACGATCTCGAATCTTGACTTTATCCAGCAAATAGCCGGCCAAATCACGAGAAAGCGCTAGGTAGTGGGAAACGAATGGACTGTAAATTCGCCGAATCCATTGGTGTTTCTTGCTCAAGCCAGCCAAGTCCTCTTGATCACGTCCATGTTCGCCATGAACACGCACCTTCACACCCGCCAACCAAGCTGGCACCACGACCTCAAGTGCCGCTAAATTACGGGTGTGAACAATGGCTGGGTGTAATGCCCGAAACAACTTAAATAAACGGGGATACAACCAGATTGCATGCCCTGATGCTTTATTCAAAGCAATAAACTCCACGTCCGATCGCACAATACGGAGTCGAAAGTCGGTAACTTCAGTTAAAGCCAAAACAACATGGCGATAAGCCGATACAGGCATTTTGTTAATTAAATTAACAACACCATTCTCAAGACCACCTGTATCAAAACGGTACACCACGTGTACCACCACCGGACGCAAATCAACTACAGGCGCCACAACTTGTAACCAGCAGCCTGTATAGCTTCCCCGTCAAAGGCTGCCTTAACGTCGATGAAGGCTCCGCCCTTAACAAGCTTTTTAGAAAAATCTTCTACGGAAAGTGCGGCATATTCTCTATGAGCAACCGCCGCCACAATCGCATCAGCCCGCGGCAAATCATCCCACTTGGACAAATGCACGCCATACTCGTGCACAGCCTCCTCTACATCCGCTTGAGGATCAGTAACGAATATTTCCACGCCGTACGAGCGCAACTCTTTAATAATATCAATAACCTTAGAGTTTCGCAGGTCGCCGCAGTTCTCCTTAAACGTCAAACCCAAAATATTAACCTTAGCGCCTTTAATATAACTACCGGAAGCAATCATATTCTTAATTGTTTGCTCGGCAATGAATTTACCCATACTGTCATTAATACGGCGCCCAGCCAAAATAACTTCAGGT
>JAPLPK010000127.1 GCA_026400275.1 Burkholderiales bacterium | reverse complement strand
GCGGCATGACGATTTACGACCTGTGCCACATCGGCCATGCCCGCATGATGATGGCGTTTGACGTGGTGCAGCGCTGGCTGAAGGCCAGCGGCTTGCGCGTTACCTATGTGCGCAACATCACTGATATCGACGACAAGATCATCGCCCGCGCCGTGCAGCGCGGCATCACTATCCGAGCCCTGACCGACGAGATGACGCTGGCTATGCACAAGGACATCGGCTTGCTTGGCATAGAGCCACCGAGCATCGAGCCGCGTGCGACGGAATACGTGCCGCAAATGCTCAATCTGATCGGCATGCTCGAACAAAAAGGCCTGGCCTACCGCACGCCCCAGGGTGACGTGAACTACGCCGTGCGTAAATTCCCGGGCTATGGCAAGTTGTCCGGCAAGTCGCTGGACGAACTGCACGCAGGTGAACGCGTTGCGGTATTGGACGGCAAGGAAGATCCGTTGGACTTTGTGCTGTGGAAAGCGGCCAAACCCACCGAGCCTGCCGATGCCAAATGGAACAGTGACTTCGGCCCCGGTCGCCCCGGCTGGCATATCGAATGCTCGGCCATGTCCTGCCAGACCCTGGGTGAAAGCTTCGACATCCACGGCGGCGGTGCCGACCTGCAGTTTCCACACCATGAGAATGAAATCGCCCAGAGCGAAGGGGCGTCCGGCAAGCCGCTGGCCCGTTTCTGGGTGCACAACGGTTTTGTGCGGGTGGACAACGAGAAGATGTCCAAGAGCCTGGGCAACTTCTTCACCATCCGCGATGTGCTGCAAAAGTACGACGCGGAAACCCTGCGCTTCTTCCTGGTACGTACCCATTACCGCAGCCCGTTGAACTACAGCGATGCGCATCTGGACGATGCCCGTACCGCCCTGAAGCGCCTGTACACCGCACTCAGCCTGGTCGAGCCCGAAGTACCCGCGCAGATCGATTGGACCCAGCCGTTTGCCGCCCGATTCCAGGCCGCCATGGACGAGGACTTTGGTACACCAGAAGCCCTGGCCGTGCTGTTTGACCTGGCATCTGACGTGAATCGCACTCAGTCGTCCGCGCAAGCCGGTCTTTTGAAGGCCCTGGGCGCAACATTGGGCCTGTTGCAAGGCAGCGCCAAGGCCTTTTTGCAAGCCGGAGCCGGTCTGGATGATGCCGCCATCAAGGCGATGATTGTTCAGCGCGCAGAGGCCAAAGCCGCCCGCAATTTTGCCGAAGCCGACCGCATTCGCCAGGAGCTGCTGGCCCAGGGTATTGCCCTCAAGGATTCTGCCAGTGGCACGACCTGGGAGGCTGTGTAGTGCTTTTTTTGCGAATGATTCGGCCCTCTGGCGCAAGTGGAATGTGCGATGGCTGCTACTAAAAAGATAGTAAAAGACAGCCCCACCGTATTCACCCCGGCCTATTGGGCAGATGCCCGCAAGCATCTGGTGAAAAAAGACCGGGTGATGAAGCGCTTGATTCCCCAGTTTGGCGATGTTTGCCTAGAAACCCGGGGCGATGCCTTCACCACGTTGGCGCGCAGCGTAGTGGGCCAGCAGATATCGGTCAAGGCGGCCCAAACCGTGTGGGGCAAGTTTGTCAAACTGCCCGAACAGATGGTTCCGCAGAGCGTGCTCAAGCTCAAGGTGGACGATATGCGCGCCGCCGGCCTGAGCGCGCGCAAGGTGGAATATCTGGTGGACCTGGCCTTGCATTTCGATGCGGGCAAGCTGCATGTCCAGGCCTGGGAGGATATGGACGACGAGGCCATCATCGCCGAGCTGGTGGCCATACGCGGCATCGGCCGCTGGACGGCCGAGATGTTCCTGATCTTCCATATGATGCGGCCGAACGTGCTGCCGCTGGACGATGTGGGGCTGATCAGCGGCATTAGCCAGAATTATTTTTCGGGCGACCCGGTCAGCCGCAGTGACGCCCGCGAAGTGGCTGCCGCCTGGGCACCGTACTGCAGCGTGGCAACTTGGTATATTTGGCGGTCTTTGGCCCCGGTGCCTGCTGCGGACGCAGCGAAATAAACACCTACTAGCTTTCAGGACTGGGGCGCAATGCACCTCCAGTCCTGAAAGTTATCTCACTACCTTAGGAGAATGACCTTGGCAAAAAGAACATTTCTGGATTTCGAGCAGCCGATTTCCGACCTCGAAACCAAGATCGAAGAGCTGCGCTACGTGCAGACCGAGTCTGCCGTGGATATTTCGGAAGAAATCGACCAGCTCAGCAAAAAGAGCCAGCAGCTCACCAAAGACATCTACAGCAACCTCACGCCCTGGCAGATCACCAAGATCGCCCGCCATGCGGAGCGTCCCTACACGCTGGATTACGTCAACGAAATCTTCACCGATTTCGTCGAGATGCATGGCGACCGCCACTTTGCGGATGACCTGAGCATCGTGGGCGGCCTGGCGCGTTTCAACGGTACGGCCTGCATGGTCATCGGCCACCAAAAGGGCCGTGACACCAAGGAGCGCGGACTGCGTAACTTCGGCATGACCAAGCCCGAGGGCTACCGTAAGGCGCTGCGCCTGATGAAGACGGCCGAGAAATTCAAGCTGCCGGTGTTCACCTTTGTGGACACGCCTGGTGCCTACCCTGGCATCGACGCGGAAGAACGCGGCCAGTCCGAAGCCATTGGCCGCAACATCTACGAGATGGCGCAACTGGAAGTGCCCATCATCACCACCATCATTGGCGAAGGCGGCTCTGGCGGCGCGCTGGCGATCTCGGTGGGCGACCAGGTGGTGATGCTGCAGTACTCTATCTATTCCGTCATTAGCCCCGAAGGTTGCGCCTCCATTCTGTGGAAGACCTCTGAAAAAGCCGGCGATGCCGCAGATGCGCTGGGCATTACCGCGCACCGCCTCAAGGCCCTGGGCTTGATCGACAAGATCGTCAACGAGCCCGTGGGCGGCGCCCACCGTGACCACAAGCAAATGGCTGCTTTTCTCAAGCGTGCCTTGAACGATGCCTACCGCCAGGTCAGCGACCTGAAGGTCAAGGAGCTGCTGGACCGCCGCTACGACCGTCTGCAAAGCTACGGCCGCTTTACGGACACCAAGGCCGATAGTAAATAAGCAAGTAAGCCTTCAAGCATCTGCATGGATGCCCTGGTGGACCCTGTTCACCAGGGCATTTGTCTTTTAGAGCTGAAAAGCCACCCAGCGTACAGCTGCCTCCAGCAGTTCGCGCGCCAGGCCGGGTGTACGTGGCTTGTAGGGTTTGGCGCTGGCCTGCTGGTGTTCGATCCAGTGGGCGAAGGTCTGCACCACTGACGCGTCGTAAAACGCCACCATCAGCTCGTAATTGAGGAACAGGCTACGCTCATCCAGATTGGCCGAACCTACCAGTGCCATGTCATCATCAATAAGCACGGCCTTGGCATGCACCATATGCGGCGACAGCCATATGTGCGCGCCCGATGCCGCCAGTTCGCGCAGTGCGGCGTGGCGTGCAATGTCGGCCAGGTGGTGGTTGGAGCGGGCGGGCATCAGCAGGGTCACAGCCACGCCGCGCCGGGCCGCCAGGGCCATGGCCATCAGCAGGGTCGAGTCGGGCACGAAGTAGGGCGTGACGGCCAGGATGCGGCTTTTGGCGGTGAAGCAGGCCGACACCAGCAGCGTATAGACCGTGTCTTCGGTCTGGTCCGGGCCGCTGGGCACCAGTCGGGCCCGCGAGCCCGTAGCATGGGCGACACCGGTTGTGGGTGGCGGTGCGGCTTCTGTTACGCCGGTAGTGGCAAAGTTCCAATCTCTATCGAAGCGTTGCTGCGCCTGCTGTGTCAGGTCGCCGCGTAGATCAAAGCTCAGGTCTATCCAGACTGGCTTGTTGCGAAAGGCCTGGGCAGACCTGGTGTCGCCCTCGAAGTACTCCGCAGCCAGGTTCCGCCCGCCGCACCACAGCCATTGCCCGTCGGCCAGCACCATCTTGCGGTGGTTGCGCAGATTGGTACGCCCGCGCAGAGGGGAGCGTAGCGGTGGTACGAACAAGGCTACCTGAACACCTGCAGCGCGCAGCTTGTTCAGCTTGACGGGGCCGCCCAGATAGCGGCCTATGCCGTCCAGCAGCAGCCGCACCTGGATGCCTTCACGGGCACGCCGCACCAGCAATTCGCAGATCTCATCGCCCAGCACATCTTTGCCCAGAATGAATGTGCAAATGTCGAGACGCTGGCGCGCCCCGTGGATGCCCATGCGCAAAGCATCCAACGCCTGGCTGCCATGTGCGTGCACTGCCAACTGGCTGAACGAGGCAGCGTCGCCCAGACCCAGTGCCTTGGCTAGCCGATCGGTATCGTCTGGCGGGGCGTTGTGACTGGGTGGGGTTGCAAGAGGCCTTCGCAGGTGCCTGGGGCTGACCAGCTTGCGGCTGCCAAACACCAGGTACAGCGGCAAGGCCACGTAGGGTAGAAGCACCAGGGAGACCACCCAGGCAATACCTGCAGATGGATGGCGGCGCTGCTTCAGCGCGTGTGAACCTGCAGCGTAAATGCCCAGGCCCAGCAGCACGACCAGGCCGTGCAGGGTAATCCAGTGGCGGGCGAATATGTCGTTGAGCACAGCTTGGGTAAGACCGATTTCTGGCCAGGTAAAGACGCTACAAAGTGATGCACAGTCTAGTGCGTACCCGGTTGCAATCCCGCGCAAACAGGTTTGCAATAGACCATGGCTATGTAAAACGTGAAAGGAAGACGCAATGCGAACCGAACTTTTGCAACCCGCTGCCACCATCGTCGCAGCAATGATCAACAAGGAGGCTGACCGTAGCTCCACCGGCCACCGCCTGAGCTGCCAGGAGCTGCTGGTGGCCACCTACCGCAAACTTGAAGCGGCGGTGGAGCAGATAGAACAGGAAGATAGCAACAAAAACCGGCGTGAGTAGCCAGCAGGAGGCAGGTTGATGGCCTAAAGCTGTAGGCCGGCCTTGTCCAGCCACATCTGCAGGCTGTCGTGCAGGTCGGTGTGGCTGAACGAGCAGCTTTCTTCACTGAACAGGGCACTGGATTCCAGCCGGTCCAGCAGGCCCAACAGCACCTCGGCGTAGCGCGGGGGCAGGGCGGCCAGCAAGTCCGGGCACTGCCGCGCAGATTGGCTGAACGTGTGGATGTCCGTGCTTGCATTGCGCAAGGCGTCCAGGCTCTGCTGCAAGCTGGTAAGTTCAGTGCGTGCGCTCATCGATTTGAATAAAAAGTGGCTCTGGCGCAGATTCTATCTGCGCAGATAGCTAGTAAAAATATAGCATTCGTCAGTCGTGCAGCGAGGACAGGAACTGTTTCAACTCTGGTGTCTGAGGGTTGCCGAACAGTTCGTTGGGTGGCCCCATCTCGTGTACACGGCCTTGGTGCATGAAGATCACGCGGTCGCTGACCTTGCGGGCAAAGCTCATTTCATGGGTCACCATCAGCAGGGTCATGCCTTCGTCGGCCAGGCTTTCCACCACGCGCAGCACCTCGCCCACCAGCTCGGGGTCGAGCGCGGAGGTGATTTCATCGCACAGCAGCACAGCCGGCTCCATGGCCAGAGCCCGGGCAATCGCCACACGCTGCTGCTGGCCGCCAGAGAGCTGGTCGGGCCAGGCATCGAACTTCTCGGCCAGGCCAACGCGGGCCAGCAGCTTGCGGGCCTGCTCCATGCCGGGTGCCTCTGCCTGTTGCTTCACCAGGCGGGGGGCCAGCATCACGTTCTTGCCGACCGTGAGGTGAGGGAACAGATTGAAGCCCTGGAAGATCATGCCCACGCGCTGGCGCAGTGCGCGCATGGCCATGGCGTTGTCATGCAACAGGGGCTTGCTGTCTACGGCGAGCGAGCCGCTCTGGAACTCCTCCAGCCCGTTGATGCAGCGCAGCAGCGTGCTCTTGCCCGAGCCGCTTTTGCCGATGATGGCAATCACCTCGCCGGACTGGACCTGCAGGTCGATGCCCTTGAGCACCTCGTTGCTGCCAAAGGATTTACGCAGCCCCTTGATCTCGACGATCGCGGGTGCGGACACGGGTTTAGCGACGGGCTGCATGCAGCTTCCTTTCAAGCATCTTGGCGTACAAACTGACGGGGAAACACAAAACGAAATACATCAGGGCCACACAGCTATAGACCACAAAGGGCTTGAAGGTGGCGTTGGTGATCATGGTGCCGGCCTTGGTCAACTCGATGAAGCCGATCACCGAGGCCAATGCTGTGCCCTTGATGACCTGCACCAGGAAACCCACGGTCGGGGCAATGGCGATCTTCACCGCCTGGGGTAGCACCACGTAGCGCAGGCGTTCACCAAAACTCAAGGCCAGGCTGGCAGACGCCTCCCATTGCCCCTTGGGGATGGACGCCACGCAGCCGCGCAAGATCTCGGTAAGAAAAGCGCTGGTGTACAGCGTCAAGGCCGTGGCGGCTGCCACCCAGGCGCTGGTATTGACGCCAAACAAGGCAATGCCAAAGTAGACCAGAAACAGCTGCATCAGCAGCGTCGTACCCTGGAACACCTTCACATAGATGCCTACGGCTGTATCGGCGCCTATGACCTTGCTGAGCCGGAGGACCAACAGCAGTGCCCCGACGATGCCGCCGCCGATGAAGGCCATCAGCGACAGGCCAACCGTCCAGCGC